>JBALVP010000029.1:0-14180 GCA_036961395.1 Porticoccus sp. | reverse complement strand
ATGCTGCCAAGTCTTCAAAAAATCGTTCGATCTTTGGTGATAACAAAGAATGGTCAGATGTGCCTGTTTATGACGTGAATTTTATGAAGCCTGGTGACTTTGGCGCAGGCCCAGCTGTTATTGAAGAAGAGTACTTTACCTGTTTGGTAAGAGATGGATGGGAATTTGTTGTAACTGAATTGGGCGATATTTGTTTGAGCCATATTGGTTCTGGTAAGGGGGCTGTGTAATGAAAGTTTTGATGACTGAATATCTCCGCATTGATCTGGAAACAGAAAATTGGGAGTGCCGTGTCTGTGAGCATGTGGTCGGTTCGGCCCGTGGTAACTACAAAGAGGGGTTGCTCGTTTATAAGCGTGATCCCGAGGATATACACCCTTCGATAATTGATCCTGAGAAATATAAGTTTACTTTTTGTCCTGATAAAGACTGGGTAAGTATTTATGAATTCTATTGCCCGTCCTGTGGCACCCAGATGGAAGTTGAATACACCTTCCCTGGGCACGAGCCGCTCTTCGATATGGAGGTGGATGTGGATGCCCTTAAAGAGCAGTGGAGTCATCGCGAAGAAATACTGGAGCCGGTTAAAGGTCCCAATATTTTGGTGGATAGAACTCACGGTCACAATCATTGAGTAAATGGCTTGTACAACAAGTGAATAACTTAATAGTTATAGAGTTTTAGGAAATAATATTATGAAACGTATATCAGTAGATATCGGCGGTACTTTCACAGACTGTTTTGTCGTCTGGAATGGTAAGTATATTGAAACCAAAGCTTTGACGACTCATCACAATCTTGCTCTGGGTTTCAATGAAGCTGTTGAAAAAGCGTATACCGAATTGGATATCTCCATGGAGGAGATCTTGGCCGGTGTTGACTCCGTTCGTTATGCAACAACGTTGGGTACTAATGCCCTGATCGAGCACAATGGCCCGCGTATCGGTATGTTAGTTACTGCCGGTTTCGAGGCAATGGTTCCCTTGAGCCGAGCGCGTGGTTATGGCGAAGGCTTGGATGATCTGGGTAAGCAAAACTTACCTGATGCCCAGCGCCCAACACCATTGGTCATGCCGCACATGATCGAAGGCGTGCGTGAACGTCTTGGTTTCGAAGGTGAGCTGGTAATGCCTTTAGACGAAGCCGATGTTCGCAACAAGATCAGAACACTGGTTGATAAGGGTGCGCAGGTTATTGTTGTGTGTTTGGTTAACTCGGTTGTTAACCCTGTCCACGAAAAGCAAGTTGAGAGAATTCTCTTGGAAGAGTACCCAACACATTTGTTGGGTTCTATTCCTGTTATTTTGTCTCACCGTGTAGCTGGCCGTAAGGGTGAGTATGTGCGTGCGACTTCAGCGATTATTGATGGTTACCTGCACTCGACTATGTATCACGCCATGAGTCAGCTTGAGCAAAACCTTCGTTCACATGGCTATACGAAACCCATGTTGGTTATCCATAATTCTGGTGGTATGGCTCAGTTGAACTCAACTGATGCGTTGCAAACCATTCACTCTGGTCCTGTTTCAGGTATCAGTGCCGCAGAGCATTTGGCTAAAGAGGCAGACCTCGGTAGTGTGATTGCAACGGATATGGGTGGTACTAGTTACGATATCGGTATCGTGGTTGAAGGTGGTATTAAGCACTATGACTTTAACCCGGTTATCGATCGCTGGTTGGTGTCCGTGCCGATGGTTCACTTGGTGACCTTGGGTGCTGGCGGTGGTTCTATCGCGTCCTTTGACCGTATGTACAATGCTGTAGCGGTTGGGCCAAAGAGCGCTGGTTCTGATCCTGGTCCTGCCTGTTATGACCGTGGTGGTATGAAGCCAACGGTAACCGATGCTGATTTGGTGTTGGGCTATCTTGATGCTGAAAACTACGCTGGTGGTAGTATTCCACTGAATCCGAAACGTTCATTTTTCGCCATTGAAGAAGCGCTTTGTGATGATCTAGATGTTGAAGCTATTGAAGCTGCTCTACTGGTTAAAGAGAAAGTAGATAGCAACATGGCTAACGGTGTGGGCACTGAGTTGCGTGTTCGCGGTTATGACCCCCAAGATTTCACCATGTTGGCTTATGGTGGTAATGGTCCTCTGCACTGTTGTGGTATCGCTTCAAATCTGAATATTGACAAGATCCTGGCTACCCCTATGAGCTCTGTGTTCTCGGCAGTGGGCGCCGGTAATATGCACCAGATGCATATTCATGAATCTTCACTGTTTATGGTTCTTTATGATTCCACGTCTCGTAAGGTGTTTGATAACTACAAACGCTTTAACGATATCGTGGCTGAATTGAGCGTGCGCGGTCAAAACGACTTGTTGCGTCAGGGCTCTAATGCTGGAGATATCAAGCACTCCCTTGAGCTGGACATGCGCTACGGTAATCAGTTGGTGCAAACCACGGTTGTTGTGCCTAAGCATTCCCTAGAATCTGTGATGGATGTAATGAATATTCTGGATCAGTTTTCTACGGATTATGGCAAGCGCTTTGGTGAAGGTAGTCAGGCGCCAGAAGCAGGTATTCGAATCAATACTATTCGTGTTGCTTCTTACGTTGAGCATGACACTGTTAAGTTCACACACATTAAACCTGTACCGCAAGCTGAGCGTATTGCTCCGCCGGCACCATCAAGTACTCGTTCTTGTTACTTTGTAGGTGGAGAAGGCAAAGCAGTTGAAACACCAGTGTGGGATAAAGGTGACATTCCAGCCGGTACAGAGATTGTGGGGCCAGGTCTTGTGGCGTCAGAAGTTACTACATATTTGATTGAACCCGGTTGGAAATATGTATCCGCAGAACAGGGTGCAGTTTGGTTCCTCCGTGCAGAAGCAAAGAATTAAAGGGGTAGTTTTATTATGAACACTAAAGTGAAAGTAGACACTGAAGTTGAAGATCAGGAATTAATCCAGAAATTCCTGAAAGACACGACTTTATTTCTTGGGCCAGACCCTGAAATTATTCGTGATCATAGAATCATGCCGCGTACTCAGTCAGAAGAAGAGTGCATGGATAAATATACCGATCTTAACCAGATTTCTTCTATACGTGATCGCTTGCAATCGGCGTGTGAAGAAGGTTTTGAAATGGTTGAGCAAATGGGTGCAGCGCCTGGTGCAAAATGGGGTGATATTATCACTGGCATTTACTCCGCATCAGGTGACTTGACCATCGGTAGTGCGGGCGGCGTATTGATTTTCTCTGCCTTGGTTCACCACCCAATCAAGTTCATTATCAAAAACTGGATTGATGAGCATACCGTAGGTGTTAACGAAGGGGATGGATTTATCCATAACGATTCTCGTTACGGTAACGTGCACAACACTGATCAGAGTATGATTTTGCCCGTGTTCCATGAAGGCAAGCTGATCTGTTGGGCAGCGTCGACTGTTCACGAAGGTGAAAACGGCGCTATCGAACCCGGTGGCATGCCTTCCATGGCTGAGACTTCCTTTGATGAAGGACTGAAAATGTCCCCCTTCAAAGTCGTTGAAAACTACGAAATTAAGAGAGATATTCTGACCTTCTTGCAGAACTCAGTACGTGAGCCAAAACTGCAATACGAAGACATGAAGGTAAAACTATTTGCCTGTATGCGTCTTGAGCAACGTATTAAAGAAGTCTTTGAAACGGATGGCCCTGATGCGTTGACAGCTTGTCTCCGTTATACCAATGAGAGCGTAGTGACAGAAGTACGTCGTCGTATCTCAGAGTGGCCAGACATGACTGTTCGTACTCAGACTATTATGGACAGTACGCTGCGTGAAAATGCACTGTTGAAAATCAACCTAGCTGTGACCAAGAAAGATGATCGTCTTATCTTTGACTTTTCTGGCACCAGTCCTGAATTGACTAACCGTGCTATTAACACTCAGTTGCCTGGTATGAAAGGTATGGTAGGCCAAGCATTTATGAATCACATCTGGCCAGATTTGCCTCGTGGTCAAGCTGGTCTGTCTCCCATTGAGTTCATCACTCAGGAAGGTTCTCTGGTTGATTGTTCATATGAAGCACCTAACTCGCAGAGTCTGATGTCTATCTTCCACAGCTTTACTGTAGCGCAACACGCGACAGCTAAGTTTCTGTACAGCTGTCCAGACAAATACACCCGAGTATTGGCGCCTTGGCACAATATGATCAATACGTTCATTTGGGGTGGGGTCAATCAGCACGGTGAGATGCTAGGGAATCTGTGTGCTGACCTCAACGGTATGGGCGGTGGTGCTCGAATGGACCGTGACGGAGAGCATGCGCTCGCTCCGATCTTTGCGACTATGGCTGATATCGGTGAGCAGGAAATGAACGAGGAAGAAGTACCATTCCTACAGTTAGTTTCCAAGAAGATGACCGCTAATACCCAAGCGCCTGGTAAATACCGAGGCGGTATGGGTTACACCATGATTGCGTCGACCAAAGACAGTGACCAGTGGGGCTTCATGACCACGACTCAGGGTTCTAAAGTGCCGACCATTCAAGGTTTGTTCGGTGGTTATGCCGGTGGTTCTTATCCTCTGTGTAAAGTGACGGACGTAGATGTGTATGATGTTCTGCTCAAAAATCCTGAGCAGTTCAAGCATAGTATTCACGAAACAATGAATGAGCAGCTGTTCCCGGGTGCTAAGTATTCAACACACCATATGGGTATGGGTTTTGATATTTCTAATCGTGGCGAGCTCTACATGATCTCCCAGGGTTCCGGTGGTGGTTATGGTGATCCTCTTGAGCGTGACCCTACCTATGTGATTATGGATATTGAAGAAGGCCTGATTACTTCGGACTGGGCGAAAAAGCTGTATAAAGTTGAATTCAATGAAGAGACTTTTGCTTTGGACCTGGAGGCAACAGAGAAGCTTCGTGCTGATTATCGTGAACTTCGTAAGAAACTAGGTAAGCCGTACGCTGAGTTCGTTAAAGACCACGTTAAAGATACTCCGCCTGCAGATATTCCGTTCTATGGTTCCTGGAATGGTGACGTTGACACCATTTATGCAGGCAGCCTGGAAGACACGCGTGATGCCAGCAATATAGGCCCTATTTATGTGACTAATCCAAAAGATGTTAGGATCGGCGAACTGGAAGCCGAGCTTGAAGCTGTAAGAAAACAAGCGGGTATTCCGTCAACGGATACAAGGAAATAAGATGTCTGTAGACTTGGTCTCATACCTATCGTCGGGGGGTGAATCCCCCCGGCTTTGGATTAACTTTAATGATTACACAAAGAAACTCTTGTTGGGCGAAGGTGAAAACCCTTGGACCACACCAGCTTCCTATATGGCTTTCTATGGGCAAGCCCATGGTTTGGTTAAAGCTGATGTGGTTGTTCTAGATGTTTGGGATTTGTTTCAGCACTGGATGGTTGAGGATGAAAAAGCCATTCCAGCCATGGCTGAAAAGCGTAGAGTCCCTTATGCGTTGAAGACCATGTTGGAAGCGTTTGCTCCAAGAGAGTTATTAGCTGAAGTCATTACTGCTGTGAGCAATAACTATGGGGGCGAAACCCCCATAGTTTTGGTTGTTCCTTCTCCTCGATCTCTTCTGGTTAAAGCGCATAAAGCGGCTACCGGAAATGATGCAGAGCCAGAAGAAATGGCTGTTGATACCGCAGCAATGTACTTGGCTGATTTTCTTCGTTATTTCAGTGAAACAGATTTGTCTGGCGTTCTATTGGTTGAAGATGAAAATTTGATGCCAGTTAGCACAGAAGAGTTATCTTGGTATCAGCCGGTAATTAATGTCGCCAAGCACTATCGTTGGTCGGTGGGAGTTCGTTTGCCATTTTCTGATAGTGGTTTCAATGCACCTGATGATATAGATTTCTCCATTGTTCCCGCTGGGTCTTCTGCAGCAGCGAATGCCATGGGGGTTGATATTGGTCAGCCGCTTTGGGAGCAGGGTGCTGATGGCCTATCTGCGGGAGAAAATGGTTTTTACTATCTATCCATCCCGGCAGATGTGCAGCCAGAACTCGTTCTTGACACACTTTCAAGCTTAAAAAAATAAACCCTACCGTAGGCTGGTAGGTAGGTGGGATAGCTACGGTGCGTCTTGTTGATTTTCTTGATCGTAGCCCGGCCATTGCGAATAGTGATGCCCGGTTTATTGATCTTGATAACGATGTATCGCTCAGCTATCAGGAGATGGTGAATGCCTCAATTCACCTTGCCGACCTATTAAAGAAAAAGGGGGTGAAGTCGCAGGATGTTGTCGCGACTTACGCCCCCAATTCTGTTGCCGCCTATTGCTGTATTTTTGCTATTTCTCGTGTGGGGGCAGTCTGGTTACCCCTTAACACCCGAAGTACCTTTGAATCTAATTTAAAACTGATCGACAAATCAGAGGCTGTAAAACTTTTTGTCGATAAGGGGCTTGCTGCCGCAAATCCCCAGTTCTCTGATCATTTTAGTGATGACCAATTGATTTTCCTCGACGGCCAGCAAATTGCTGGCCTGGCTTTTTCTTCTCTGTCAGAAGCGCCCTCTCACGGATTCAGCTTCGATGATCAATACTCTGCTTTAAAGACTGACCAGGCACTCGTGTCGCTGTTGGCTACTGGAGGAACCACTGGAGACCCCAAGTTGGCGGGGTGGAGTAGCTTGGCCTGGAAAACCTTCACTTCTATCCAGACGGAGGTGATGCCGCTACCAGATATTCCGGTCTGTTATTTGGTCTCGGCGCCAATGACCCATGCAGCCGGCATTGCCTCCTTTGCCGTTATAGCTCAAGGGGCAACTATCCTTGTGATGGATGGTATGGTGCCTGAGAGGCTTCTCTCCGTGATTGAAGCCTATGGCGTCACACATCTTTTTCTGCCGCCGACAGCACTTTATATGCTGATGGCTGACGAGCATGTTAGAGACCACGATTATTCTAGCTTGCGGTATTTCTGGTATGCAGCGGCACCCATGTCAGTGGAGAAGCTGAAAGAAGCTATCACTATTTTTGGTCCGGTAATGGTCCAGACCTATGGTCAGGTAGAAGCGCCAATGATTTGTACCTTCTTTTCAGCTCAAGATCACGTGATTGCTCTGGAAAATGGGTGTTCCTCCATGCTGCGTTCCTGCGGCAAGCCTTCGCCACAGGTGGAGCTGGAGATCATGGATGATGATGGAAACATTCTTCCACGTGGAGAGGAAGGTGAAATCGTCGTGAGGGGAAATATTCTGATGCAGGGGTATTATAATAACCCTGAAGCAACCGCGGCCATTCGAAAGGATGGTTGGCAGCAAACCGGCGATGTAGGTGTTTTTGATGAGCAAGGTTATCTGGCCATCGTCGACCGCAAACACGATATGATTATTTCGGGTGGTTTTAACGTTTACCCGAGTGAAATTGAACAGTTGATCTGGGGTCTTCCTGCAATTAAAGACTGTGCTGTCATTGGCTTGCCCGATGATAAATGGGGCGAGCAGGTGACGGCGGTGGTTGAGTTAAAAGATAAAAATTGCAAGCCAGATGAGCAGGATATTATTAATTACTGCAAGGCTCAGCTTGGTAGTGTTAAAGCCCCAAAACAGGTGCTGTTTTGGGATGAACTGCCCCGCAGTCCAGTGGGGAAAGTGCTGAAAAAAGAAATACGTAAAGTTTTCTGGGGTGACGAAGGTCGCAAGATATGACGTTTGTCTCTATCGCGAAAAAATGCATTGTTAAGTGTGAATTGTTAGGGATACCTACAATCAAAATTTTTAGTTAAACAGTAGTGAGGTTATCACGTGAAGGTCAGCATAGTTGGTGCATACAATACAAAATTTGGTTCGTTTGTTAAGCGAGATCGCGAAACAGGCACAGTCGAGGATCAGAAATCTTTTTATGAATTGCTCATAGAGGCTGGCGCTGGCGCCATTGCCGATGCGGGGCTAGAGGCAAAGGATATTGATGCCATTTGGGTGGGTGCGTGTTCACCGTCCCTGTTTGTGAACCAGGAGCACGTAGGGCCGCTGGCGCTGGAAATTGATCCAGAGGGGTTGTTGTTTAAACCAACTACTCGGACAGAAGGGGCTTGTGCCACATCTTCATTAGCTATTTATAATGCGGCCTATGCCGTGGCATCCGGTCGATTTAAAAACGTCTTGGCTCTCGGTGTTGAGAAAATGAGCTTACTGGACACCCCCGGTGTGACCCACGCATTGGCCTGCTGCTCATACTGGCCAACCGAGGGTGCTGGTGGGATGACATTCCCCGGTTTGTTTGCTGAGCTGGGAACGGCCTACCAAGAAAAACACAATATCAGTGATGATCAATTGAGAACCATGTTGGCCCATGTGTCCGCATTGAATTACAAAAATGGTATTCAAAATCCACTGGCTCACTTTGGCCCTGGTAGCTTGCCAGATAGAAACCAGCTAGTGACTGCTGAGGCTATTCTTAACTTGCCCGATTCTGGCAAGGGCAGTAATCCGATGATTGCGCCACCTCTACGGTTACACGATTGTTCTTTAATCACTGATGGTGCTGCTGCGGTTGTGTTGACCTCGTCCGAGAATGCTAAAGCGAATTTCAAGCATGCGGTTGAATTGTCCGGTGTGGGTCATGTGACTGAGAGGATGATGCTGACAGAGCGTCAGGGGCGGTTGCATGAGTTGCAGGCCACTAAACACGCCGTAAATCTTGCTTGTACAGAAGCGGGGGTAGCTGTTGGCGACCTGGATTTTGCCGAAGTGCATGATTGCTTCACCATCAATGAGCTGCTTTGTGCTGAAGCCATTGGCTTGTCTCTTCCTGGGCAGGCGGGCTATGACCTGATGGCCGGCAAGTTTAACCCCGAGGGTGATTGTCCTATCAATCTATCCGGTGGTCTGAAGTCGAAAGGCCACCCCGTCGGAGCGACGGGTGCCTCTATGCATGCGTTGGCTTATAAGCAGTTAACCGGCGCCCCTATTGGTGTTGCCGCTAAAGGAAGCCCAGAGGTTGCCATGACAGTTAATATTGGCGGATCTGGTGTGACTAACTGTGTCTCAGTCCTTCGTCGAATACAGTAACGTTTTTACCGGGTGTAATACGGTTTACACCTCACAGGCATATCTTTAACAGAATGGCACCGTTCGATAATGGCGGTGCCATTTTTTTATGGTGTGTGCATTGCGCTTTGACGTGACGCACCTATGAGCCATAAAAGGGTAATTACCAAAAAGAAGGTTTGTATTCTTAGAGCTGTTGAGTTATTTATTGACTCGTAATTCTGGAATAAGTGTTTCCCGTTTGCATGGATAGTTGTTCAGGTGGAGGGTTATTCCGGATTGTCTTCGGGCAAATGTTGTGGGTCAAACGTCATAGGTCAAACAGCGGAGTAAGGATATGTCTAAAGTAGCCTTGGTAACTGGTGGAACAAGAGGGATCGGTGAAGCAATTGCCGTTGAGCTCAAGGAGGCTGGTTATGTTGCGGTGGCTAATTACGCCAATAACGATGATAGTGCCAGAGAGTTTAGGGAGCGAACGGGGATACCTACGTACAAATTTGATGTGTCTGATTTTGAGGCATGTAAAAACGGGATTGAGTCCATTGAGCGTGATGTCGGCCCCGTATCTATTCTGATTAATAATGCCGGAATCACCCGAGATAAGACCATGCATCGCATGCCCCTTGAATCATGGCAGGCCGTGCTGGATACGAACTTGGGGTCTTGCTTTAATTTATGTCGGTGTGTCATTGAGCACATGAGAGCGAGCCGTTTTGGTCGTATCATCAATATCGGTTCGGTTAATGGTCAGGCGGGGCAGTATGGCCAGGTTAACTATGCAGCGGCCAAGTCCGGAATCCATGGCTTTACCAAAGCACTAGCACTAGAAAGTGCCACCCATGGCATCACGGTGAATGCCATTGCCCCCGGCTATGTGGATACGGACATGGTGCGCAATGTCCCTGCAGATGTACTCGAAAAAATTATTGCCACCATTCCAGTGGGGCGGTTGGGGACGGCACATGATATCGCCCGATCCGTGTTGTTTCTGGTTGCGGATGACGGTGGTTTTATTACCGGTTCGACACTTTCAATTAACGGCGGTCAGCACATGTATTAGCCTGATGTTTGTCAGCGCTTTCCAGTGATCTGATCGCTACAAAAGCTTATTTTTTCACGAGGAGGTGGTTGATGAAAGCTGCAATATTTGATGCGCTGGGCGCTGCTGGCGACGTTTTAAACATCACCGATATAGAAAAACCTGAACCAGCCCATGGTGAGGTACTGGTTCGTGTTCATTGTTCTGCAGTGAA
Source organism: Porticoccus sp. (assembly GCA_036961395.1). Lineage (GTDB taxonomy): Bacteria > Pseudomonadota > Gammaproteobacteria > Pseudomonadales > Porticoccaceae > Porticoccus. The sequence goes on along the minus strand of JBALVP010000029.1, from coordinate 3,970 downwards.
TCCGTCTGATGTAAAAAAACGTGCAGGCCCCTCTCCCGGTTTGTTGGATGGCGGTTTTATTGTTCCCCACAGTGATGGTGCGGGAGTGATAGAAGCGGTTGGTCGGGGCGTGCCTGCCTCCAGAATAGGTGAGCGTGTGTGGGTTTATCAGGCCCAATATGCTCGGCGTTTTGGCACCGCTGCTGAATACCTCACATTACCCTCTGGTCGAGCAGTAAGGCTTCCCGATGGGGTTGGTTATGATGTGGGAGCCTGTATGGGTATCCCCGCAATGACAGCCCATCGCTGTGTTTTTGCCGATGGCCCAGTGGACGGTCAAACAGTGTTGGTGACAGGTGGTGCAGGCAGAGTAGGACGCTATGCCATTCAGTGGGCCAAGCAGGCGGGTGCGCAGGTCATTGCCACTGCCAGCAATTCCCAGGCTGAAGAACATTGCATTGACGCGGGCGCCGATGCTGTTTGCCCTCACAGTGGCGATGAGTTTGTTCGGGTGATATCGGAAATGACCGATGGTAGAGGGGTTGATCGAGTGGTAGATGGTGAGTTTGGTGCCAATTTACCCAGTTTGCTTGAGGTAATGAACACCGGTGGTGTTATTGCTACTTATTCCTCCATGTTGGTGCCAGAGCCATCGCTGCCCTTTAGGCAGATGATGTTTATGGATCTCACTCTGCGACTGGTGCTGGTCTATGCTATGCCGGAGTCAGCAAAGCTGGATGCTATAGAAGATATTAGTAGCTGCCTTGATAAGGGTCTGTTGCAGCATAGGATTGCTCACCGGCTACCATTGGAGAAGATTGCTGTAGCACACCAGCTGATTGAGCAGAGCGGGTTTTACGGAGCAGTTGTTGTAGACATTGATGGGGCATGAAAGCCTTGTCAGCAAGAACCATGTCCCTTAAAGAGAACCCCTTATTAAAAGCCATGGCTATCAATAGAGGGGTTTAGCTGGGCTTCTTCAACCCGTATTTTTTCATTTTTTGGTAAAGCGTACTTTTTGCTATACCCAAAATTTTTGCTGCTTGGGTCATATTGCCTTCTGACTGTTTAACAGCAGCTTCAATAGTTTTCTTTTCTACCGTATCAAGGCTACATAGTGGCTGGTTGAAGTCACCTACACTGGGCTCTGAGCCGATAGAGGTCTCACCTGGTTTGTAGCCATCGGGCAAGTCATCCAGTTTTAGTGTTTCGTTTTGAGACATAAAGCACATGCATTCAACCACATTAACCAGTTCTCTAATGTTGCCAGACCATTCTCTGTTCTTTAAAGCTGTCATTAGGGCAGAGGAAAAATACTTGGGTGTGACAGTATGTGACTTATTGACTCGGTCAAGGGTCAGCTTTGAGATGCCTTCGATGTCTTCCTTGCGCCCTGAAAGAGGGTCGAGGCTGATGGTCACCGTGGACAGGCGGAAGAACAAGTCTTTCCGAAAGAGTCCGTCGTTGACAGCTTTTTTGAGGTCTCTGTTGGTCGCTGCGATGAGTCTGAAGTCTACAGAGATGGGCTTGATGTCACCAACGCGATAAATTTTACGCTCCTGTAAAACCCGAAGGAAAACTGGTTGGATCTCAAGGGGCATTTCACCAATTTCATCAAGGAATAAACTGCCACCGTTGGCCGCCTCGATTTTGCCTGTCATGCCGCCTTTCTTTGAGCCAGTGAACGCGCCTTCCACATGACCAAAGAGTTCACTGCTCAGTATGTCTTTAGAAAAAGCACCGCAGTTCAGGTCAATGAAGGGGCCCTTGGAGTAATTGCTCGTTTCGTGGATTGCCTGGGCAAAAACTTCCTTGCCGACGCCGGTATCCCCCAGAATGAGAACGGGGAGTGGCGTGGTGGCGACTTTTCGGGCCTTGTCGGCACTGGCTTTAAATGAGGGGCTGTTGCCGTAGATGCTGTCAAACGGATCAAAATTTGATTTAGTCGGCCGAGGTAGTTCAGAGCTGGCCGAATGACGGCTGCTGTCACTTCTGCCAGAGGGGACGAGTAGCTGAAAACCCAGAACTTCGCCTTTGTGGCGGACAGGCTCTACCCAGTCTTCAGATACCCAAGAGCCTTGGTCGTGAGGGTAGACGATGCTTTCCCCTCCAAATTTTTGCAGTGATAATCTACGCTTTGTGTCAGGGGCATAGTCGATACCGAGGGAATTGAGTGCAGCACTGGCGTTGGGCGAAAAACTGATAAGGCGACCTTGCTTGTCAAAGAGGAGTTTCCCTGAGTTTCGGTAATGGCCGAAATTGCTGTTGCTGTGTTCTAGGATGGCACTCCATTGTTCTGCCGTTCTTTTAGCTAGGTCGGCTTGAATCTGGCTAGCCCAGGCAACGATGAGTGGGACATGAAACTTGTCATAGATACTGCATAACCCTGAAAGATCAATCACCCCCATCATCTGGTTGTCATAGGGGTCGGCGATCACCGCTGCAGTGCAGGTCCAGGGTTTAAAGCCTTGGCAGTAATGCTCTTCGCCATGAACTTGAGTAGGCCTGCGTGTCGCCATCGCTGTTCCTACAGCATTGGAGCCGGACACAACTTCATTCCAGCCACTTCCAGGTACCAGGCCGATACCATTGGCCTCATAGAGAGTCCTCTGGTCCCCAACAATCTGAAGGTTCAGCCCCTGATAGTCCGTGAGAAATAAAATGGTTTCCAAGTCATGTAAAAATACCCGGGCCTGTTCCAGAACTGGGCGTGCACAGTTGATCAAGTCGCTGTTCTTGTGTTGAAGGGCCTGCAAGGTGTCTTCAAGGGCAACCAGTGGGGCGGCCTGCTGTTCGGGGTTGACCCCCTGAGAAAGGCATCGCTCCCAGGAATTGGCAATGATGTCACGAACGGGGAGGTTCTCCGCGTGGCCGCCAGTACATAGGAACTTTTCCCATGCATTATCCACATCCCTTTGTGAAGAAAGACCAGTTTTTACCTGTGGCTTTTTAGGATGCTCATGCCTCAAGTTTTTTCCTCCTGACGATATGCTAACCAAATGAGTTCTGTGGGGGTGTTTCCGCAGAGTGCCGATGCATTCTGCGAAGGATTCTATCGACTGATAATAACACTAGAAGTGATTTGCTAACAATTCTCAGGGTCGTGATAGAAGGGGTAGGCTGTGGCACCTTCTATATAAAGAGAGGTTCTGGCTATATAAAGAGAGGTTCTGGGTTATGTCGAAGTTCAAGACCTGTATTTTTTGTCTAGTATCTGTTTCCCAATCAATGATTGTAATTGGCGGCTCAAAATGGGCATTAGAGCTTCTTGCCCCGTGATGGGGTGGGAGTGACGGGGTGTGAATAATGCAGGAAGGCCTCATTGGCTGGGGGTTTTCCAGTCTTATGGGTTGTGCGGTAAGCGAGTCGCTTGGGGGCTGGTTTGTTGGTCTTTGAAAAACCACTCCGTTAGAACACTTTTTTCTTAAAACGTTCGATCTTGCTAAAGAAACGATCGATTTTAAAACGCAAAACCTCCTGAATCCCTTGTTTTTAAAGGGGTTTAGGAGGTTTTGTCGCCTCCTTTGGTTGGGTAAAGGCCTGTTTTTATAGCAATAATCAGGTGTATTTACCTAAAAACTGTTGTTGCCGTCAGCGTGGAAGCTGTTTATATTGCGCATTGCCGTGAAAAAGCTTTAGCGGTAACTAATAAGATCTTATTAATAAGTGGGAGAAGAACATGGTGAGAAAAAATTGCACCAGCATAATGAAAGCCGGGGGCTTTCTGCTGGGTTGTGGGGGTCTGATGCTTGCTAGCAGTTCAGCGCTAGCAGCTCCAGGTTATGGAGATGAACCAACCTATACATTTGGTTACAGTGGTTATATCCGTGAAACAATTGGCGTTAGCTTGGAAGATCATGACGAAACAAGCGCTGATGACAAATGGCGTATGACACAAGCCAAAACTACGCTGCAACTGGATTTTGATATCAAGACAGGGCCACTTAACTGGAAAGTTGTGACTCGCTTTGATAAAGAAGTTCAAACAGAT
>JBALVP010000028.1:0-14232 GCA_036961395.1 Porticoccus sp. | reverse complement strand
GCCAACGTAGCCTCAACAGAGACACCCAGAGAACAGTTGCCGTGGTGGTCGGGAGGTGAAACCTGAATCAATGCCACATCTATGGGCTGCCTGCCACTACGAAATAGCTTTGGTATTTCCGAGAGGAAAATAGGTACATAGTCCGCCTTACCTTCATTAACCAATTTGCGGGTACTGTGGCTGACAAAGTAACAACGATTGCGAAGATGCCCCTGCAGATGAGGCTGGCAGACAGATTCAGCATGTTCAAGATGAAGCTGCAATAATTCTACATTTTCTAGATCGACTACATATTCAGCTAACGCTTCCAACATCTTGTAAGGTGTTGCAGCCATAGAGTGGCACCAAATTCGATCACCCGATTTGATGTGTGCCATTACCTCTTGAGCGGTCGAATAAATTACGGCCATAACCATGTTCCAATCATATTTCAATGAATTATATATGCAGACTATTTGAAGCGCGCAATATTAACTTTCTGTGAAATCTTATTATTTGATTTAAGACAGGAAATTGCTATAGCTGCAGATTTTGCCACCATAGGAGACGTTTTAGATAAAGTGCCAGTATTACAAACTAACCCTGCTGACAAAATCACATGGACAGTTAATGTGCATTAGGAATAACACCCACTTGCGGCATCTCTGCCAAACCGATATCCCGAGCATGCTGCTCAAAGCCTTTATTCTTCCAGAAGAACGCTCCGGGCATCGTGGTGGGGATCACCAATACATAAAATAGCGCACGGCCAATAATACTCGTAGAGAGCAATAACAACCCGGAAAGAAACCAGCCAACCAAGGCCAACAGACTGTCACCAGCAAACACCAGTAACCCCATCATCAATAGCAGGTTCAGCCCCAGCAATGCATTGCGACAATAGTAGGTTTTACCGAAGGTAGTGCACTGAACAAAGTGCGATGCAGCGCCTTCGTGAGTAGCGCTGTTCATAGCTCGAGAATGAGCCATCAAACCTGCACTCTCAGCGGCCACACCAATGAACATCAGAAAACCCACCAACATCACAGCAGAACTATAATCTGCTTTTATCAGTGCCAGTGTCATAACAATAATCACACCGCTCACCAAAGCACCGAGACTAAGCATATTGCCAAAGAAGCTGGTGGCCAATTGCCAATGGTTCCAAAACGGACGCGCCTTGATCCGGTAGCAACGATTCATGTAATACAGCCCAGCCAATGCCGAAGGTAACGCCAACCAGCCAAATGCATTAGTAAGACCAGCCAACAAACTGGGGGGAATCAGTTCCTTAATCGCTCCATCTAACAACGCCGAGTCCAGTGATTGAAACAGACCATTTTCAGGCAGAGAAAACAACACATGCAGTCCCAACGCACCCATAAAGGCGGCGATACCCAGACCTTCACGACAAACCGGGGAATGACGCCAGTTATTGAAACCGCGATAAAAACGCTTGGGTTTGCCTAGGTGCATACTGGACATAAATAGCCCAAAACCCACCATCAAGAAACTGAGAATAGCTAATGGGGCATAGGCCACGGTGGCGCGAAATGCGATCAGGCTTTCCACACCAAACTGACTGCCAATAAACGGTAAGGCAAATGCTCCAATGGATGCCTGTGCCATTAATGTAAACAGCACCAAGGGATTTTCCCGCGAGCTAAGGCGAGCGAGATTCCAGTAACGAGTGTGGCCTTTCTTCTGGTCCACTACCGTTTTATAACTGCCCTTTTCATCCTTCTGATACTTCACGGGCATAGAATCCGTACGCTTCATTTCTTCCGGCATTTCGGTGATTTGCTGAAAACGGATATTAGGGTGGGTAATGTCTGGGGCAGGGAAACCCGGTATAGAAGTTTTAGCCTGGTCACGATTTTCCGGTATATTTTCAATCACGCCAAAATCAAGAGCATTACCCACACAGGCGGAAACACAGGCGGGCTTTAAACCAATTTCAAGCCGGTCCACACACATATTGCATTTGGACACCTGCCCCTCAACCGGATCCAATTGAGGTGCATTGTAGGGGCATACCCAAGTGCAATAACCACAACCGAAACAGGTATCTGGGTCTTGCAACACGGCACCAAATTCTGCGTGTTTGGTATATGCTGCCGTCGGGCACCCCTTCAGACAAACGGGGTCATCGCAGTGGTTACAGGCCATAGAAATATTCATGCGCTTGTAATCCGGGTAGCTACCCCCCTCCACATAACCTACGGAACGGAATGCAATGTGAGCGGGATTTTCATTCTTCTCACTACAGGCCGCCTCACAGGCATGGCAACCAATGCAGTTGTCCGCAGTAAAAAAAAACCCGTGTTGTTTGTTGCGGTTAGGGTTGCAACCTACTTCCGGGTTTTCATTGATAAACATCGAGCGATCTTCAGGAAGCCCGGTTAAATCCACCAAATCAATTTTCTGCCCGTAACGGTTTTCATCATCGACTTTTTTATCGGACAAAAAGGCATAGGGCTGCTCTTCGGTGCGCATTTCCCACAGAGTGCTGCCATCCGCATGTGGCGTTTCAACAGACGTTCCCTTTGAAGGCAAAGCACCTGAACTATCCGGCTTTAGCTCCTTACCAAGGTCTAGTGGATCAAATAAATGATTCATAGTCGTCTCACCAGTCACTGCTCATTAAACGGTTCATTAAAATGCACGCCGCTGAACATTCAGTACGGCAGCCTCTTGCTGATCTACGGGTTCAATACGTACGGAACACTGCTTGAACGCCGGCTGTCTTGAATAAGGATCCAACAAACCCAGCGTTAATCGGTTCACGCAATCGTGGTAGTGAAATGGAATAAACACCATGTTCCTGGGCACCCGATGGGTGAGCTGCGCCATCACCACCGCATCACTCCGGCGTGAAACCAAACGAACGTACTGCTGATGTTCAATGCCCTGTTCGGCGGCAGCATCCGGGTTCATTTCCATATAGGGTGTGGGGCTGAACTTGTTACAGTTACCCACTTTTCCCGTCCGAGTACGGGTGTGAAAATGTTCAACCACACGACCACTGTTCAACCAGAAAGGGAAATCCTGGCAGGGTTGCTCGTTGTTGTTGTTAAAGTCCACACTGATCAAATTGGCCCGGCCATCGACAGTCTGAAACTGACCGTCGGTGTACAACCTTGAAGCACCTTTAGGCTTCTCTTTCTGGTCACGCATAGCATCTGCTTGCGTATAGGGCCACTGAATACCTCTAGCCTGCTCAATGTTGTCGTAACTCATACCTGAAATATCTAGAGTACGACCCTCACCCACAGACAGTACCTTCATCTCCTCGAAAACGTCTTCTGCCGAATCGGGAAAGTCGATAACACGGCCATGATCAAAGCGTTTCGACAGCTGGTTAAAAATCCATAAATCAGGTTTTGAGTTAGCGTATTGAGGAACTGCCTTACGAATCAGATTGACTCGGCGCTCTGTATTGGTATGACATCCCTCCTTCTCTGCCCACACACCTGCGGGCAAAAATACATGGGCGTACTCATTAGTCTCAACATCCTCATAACAATCTTGAACCACCAGAAATTCCAATTTTTCCATGGCCTTTCTAATACGTGCGGTGTCAGCCATAGAGGTCATAGGGTTAGTCGCCACCAACCACAGGCCTTTGATTTCACCGGTCTCAATGGCCGGGAAAATATCGGTTTCAGACAAGCCTCGTTGCTTGGGAAAGAATTCAGGGTCAATACCCCAAAAATCAGCGATGTATTCACGGTCTTTTTCATTTTCAAGATAACGATAACCCGGCAGCCCAGAGCAGGATGACCACTCTCGTGTCCCCATGGCATTGCATTGCCCGGTAATAGATAGGCTGGTACCCCCCGGCTTGCCAATGTTGCCGGTCACCAGATTAAGGTTATTGATATTGGCCACACCATCAGAGCCGTGAGTACTCTGATTAATACCCATGGTCCAAACCGACATGGCACTACCCGCACGAGCATAGAGCCTCGCTACAGTTCGAATTCGGTCTTCATCAATACCGCAAACATGTTGCGCTACTTTCGGGTTATAAGTGTCTGATAAAACCAGCTTAATCAGCTCTTTCGAACCATTGGTGTGAGCATTGATGTAGGCCTGGTCCTGCAATCCTTCAGAAAAGATCACATGCAACATCGAGTTAATCAGCACACAGTCCGTGCCGGGGGTAATCGGTAAATGGATATCGGCAAACTGAGCCAGCATAGTCACCCGAGGATCAACCACAATAAGAGGAAACTTCCTCTTTTCCAGTGCCTCTTTAAGACGCCAGTAAATAATCGGGTGCTGCTCGGGTAGATTGGAGCCAAATGCCATAAAGCACTCGGTATGTTCAAAATCATCGTAGCAGCCCGGCGGCCCATCGGAACCGAACGAGCGCTTGTAACCCGAGACAGAGGACGCCATACAAAGCGTGGTATTACCATCGTAATTATTAGTACCAATACAGCCTCTGGCCAGTTTTCCCAGGGTATAAAACTCTTCCGTCATCAACTGTCCAGTGGAAACAATGGCAAACGAATCGCGACCGTATTTATTTTGAATATCTTTAATTTTTGCTGCTGTGACATCTAGTGCCTGATCCCAGCTGGCAGCCTCAAAATCTTCATAAGGTTTACGGCGAATCAGAGGTTCAGTTCCACGCCCAGCAGAATCGAATAGATCGTGCTCCAGTAAACCTTTTATACAAAGCTTGCCCCGGTTCACATCGGCACCAGCATGACCACGGCTGGTCACTACCTTGCCTTGGGCATTTAGACCAAGCTCAATGGAGCAGCCCGTAGAGCAGTAGTTACAGGTGGAGTATTTCCACTCGGCAACTTCTTTTTTAGGGATAACTATCGGCTTTCGCTTTTTTCTACCAAATAACATCGGAGTAATTCATACCTAATCTTGGCCGCTAAAAAAGACTTCAACGCAATGATCAACATCAAGATATGAGCAAAAACTAAGCCACTTTTTAAATTTTCACCAAAACAATAATTATTATTTATATAAAACAACCCATTAAAATCAAATCATCTACTATATTTTATTTAGAAAAATTCATTTATTTCACTTCCCTGCACCAACTTAATCAGTTGTGCACTTTTTTCGAGCACATTATTTCTCCTTCGCGCCCAAATCGGGCTTAAAACGAACCAACTTAAAACAAAATAACCCAGAAATAGGGTATTAACTTTATGTATTTAATGGTTATTTTCCGTCCAGAAAAAAGTTGGCCCCGTCCTTGCACAGAACAGTGTATTCCCTATTTTGTAAGCGATTTTTCATGACTGTAGAACAACTAAACACACACCCTAATGCCCCAACACTTGGACGAGTGACATTGGTTGGCGCTGGTCCAGGCGATCCAGACCTGCTCACAATAAAGGCATTAAGAGTCATTGAAAATTCAGATTTTATTCTTTATGACCGACTAGTCAGCAAAGAAATTATGGCGTTATTTCCACCAAAAACTCCAACCATGTATGTAGGAAAACAAAAAAGTAATCACAGTGTTCCTCAAGATGAATTAAATGGCCTGCTCGTCGCTAAAGCACTACAAGGATTGAATGTCTGCCGCTTAAAAGGTGGAGACTCATTGATCTTTGGTCGGGGTGGAGAAGAAATGCTGAAACTTAAAAGTGCTGGCATTGAAGTAGAGTTGGTACCCGGTATCACTGCCGCCTCTGGCTGCGCCAGCTATGCGGGAATACCACTAACCCACCGAGGTATTTCACAGGGTTGCACCATGGTCACCGCCCATGGAGAAAAAGAGCTGAACCTGAATTGGGAACACCTCGCAAAAGTCGATCATACCCTGGTGTTTTATATGGGTCTGAGTAAATCACAATTGATCAGCACCCAGCTTCAAATTCACGGGATGTCGGCCACCACACCAGTAGCCCTAATTGAAAATGGCTGCTGCCCAAACCAACGGGTGATTCGGGGCCAACTACATGAATTACCACTGCTGGCCGAGCATGAAAGCGTGCAGTCACCAGCCCTGATTATTGTCGGTGACGTAGTAAATCTTGCCGATCAATTGGCCTGGTTTTCCAATAATGAGCTTTCCAACAGAGAGTTTTCCAACGCAGGGCTGCTACAAAAGAGTCGTAACCAAATTCAGAAATTATCTGCCTGAGCAGTTAGAACGCAGATGAAGTATAGACAGAGGTAAAAGTTGTATGAGTAAACAGCGCATTATTGTTGTAGGTAACGGCATGGTTGGACACAGGTTTATTGAAAACCTGATGGGCTCCCCCTCTGTAGACAACCTGGATGTCATCACATTTTCCGAAGAACCCCGGCTAGCCTACGACCGGGTACAGCTTAGCGCCTACTTTTCCGGTTCTACTGCCGAAGACCTAGCGCTGACTGACGAAGGTTATTATCAGGAAAATGGTGTGAATTTTGTCCTTAATGACAAAGTGGTTCGCATTAACAAATCTGAAAAATATGTAGTAACTGCCAGCGGCCGTGAAGAAAAGTATGACAAGTTGGTACTGGCCACTGGGTCATATCCTTTTGTCCCGCCTATTCCCGGAAAGGATCAGGACCACTGTCTGGTTTACCGCACCATTGAAGATCTGGAAGCTATTACCGACTCAGCCAAAACCAGTAAGGTGGGCGTTGTTGTGGGTGGAGGTCTCCTAGGACTAGAAGCCGCCAGTGCCCTGAAAAACCTTGGCCTGAAAACCCATGTGGTCGAGTTTGCTCCCCGATTGATGGCCGTTCAATTGGATGAAGGTGGCGGCAAACTGTTGCGGCGCAAGATCGAAGAGATTGGTGTAACTGTTCACACAGAGAAAAACACTCAGGACATTGGGCCAGGCGAAGACTCCCGTTACCGCATGAACTTTGCTGACGGATCCTTTCTGGAGACCGACATGGTGTTGTTCTCCGCAGGCATTCGGCCCCAGGATGAACTGGCTCGAGAGTTCGACCTGGAAATGGGTGAGCGCGGCGGCATTGTTATTAATAATCAGTGCCAAACCTCTGATAAAAATATCTACGCCATTGGCGAATGCGCCCTTTGGGATGGCCGGATTTTTGGCTTGGTAGCCCCCGGCTACAACATGGCCAAAGTGGCGGTATCACATATCACTGGTGGTACTGAGGAGTTTACCGGTGCCGATATGAGCACCAAGCTCAAACTACTCGGTGTCGATGTCGCCAGTATCGGCGACGCCCATGGTAATACCCCCGGTGCACGGAGCTATGTTTACACTGATGAAATCAATGAAGTCTATAAACGACTGGTAGTTTCTGACGATAACACACGTCTGTTGGGTGCCGTATTGGTCGGTGATGTCGAAGCCTACGGCAACTTACTGCAATTTAAACTCAACGATATGGCACTACCGGAAAGCCCGGAAGCGCTGATTGCACCCTCTATTGGTGATGCACCGGTAATGGGAATGGATGCCTTACCAGATGCCGCTCAAATCTGCTCCTGTTATGACGTATCCAAGGGGGCTATATGCAGCGCCGTACAAAATGGCTGCACCGATGTCGGCGCTGTTAAAGCAGAAACTTCTGCCGCCACAGGCTGCGGTGGCTGTGCCGCCATGGTTAAACAAGTAGTAGATAGCGAGTTGGCCAGCCTAGGGATTGAAGTCAATAACAATCTCTGTGAGCACTTTGACTACTCGCGCCAGGAGCTGGCTGACATTATCAGAATTAAGGGCATCACCACCTTCGACGAATTATTGTCTGAATACGGCACGGGCCTGGGCTGTGAAATCTGTAAGCCTACAGCGGGCTCCATTCTCGCTTCCTATAGCAATGAATATATTCTGAAAAAAGAACACATTGGGTTACAGGATACCAATGACATCTATCTAGGCAACATGCAGAAAGATGGCACCTACTCCGTGGTTCCTCGTGTACCCGGTGGTGAAATTACTCCTGAAAAATTAATTGTGCTGGGTGAAGTGGCGAAGGAATACGACCTCTATACCAAGATAACCGGCGGCCAACGCATCGACTTGTTTGGTGCGCAGCTTCACGAACTACCTACCATATGGCGCAAACTGATTGATGCAGGCTTCGAAACCGGCCACGCCTACGGCAAGTCCTTACGTACGGTTAAATCCTGTGTCGGCAGCACCTGGTGTCGCTACGGTGTTCAGGACAGCATGTCCATGACTGTTGCTATCGAAGATCGCTACAAGGGACTCCGCTCTCCCCACAAAGTCAAGATGGCCGTGTCCGGCTGCACCCGCGAGTGTGCGGAAGCCCAAAGCAAAGACGTCGGTATTATTGCTACAGAAAATGGCTGGAACCTCTATGTGTGTGGCAACGGAGGCATGCGCCCCCGCCACGCCGATCTCTTTGCCACAGACCTCGATGACGAAACCTTAATCAAATATATCGACCGGTTTTTTATGTTTTATATCCGTACTGCTGACCGCCTGCAACGTACCTCGGTATGGCTGGAAAACCTTGAAGGCGGCCTCGATTATCTGAAAGAAGTCATCATTGATGACACATTGGGTATCTGTGGGGAGCTAGAAAATGAAATGACCAAAGTCGTAGGTACCTATCAATGTGAGTGGAAAACTACCATTGAGGACCCAGAAAAACTCAAACGCTTTAGTCACTTTATCAATGCCGATGAGCCCGACAGCAATCTCGCCTTTGTAAAAACGCGAGGACAGCGCCGTCCGGCTACCGAAGAAGAAAAAATCACTTCAATAGAAGTTGTGGAGTAATTCATGAGTACTGCAATCAGCACTGAATGGGTCCGTATTTGTCAGGATGAAGACCTCTTAACCAATACTGGACTTTGCGCCCTGCTCGATGGTGAGCAAGTGGCTATTTACAAAATTAACCCGTGCGCAGAATACAGCCCAGATTTATATGCCATCTCCAACTATGACCCCATTGGCAAAGCCAATGTGCTCTCTCGAGGCATTTTGGGAAACATTGGTGATCACCTGGTAGTAGCCTCACCGCTCTATAAACAACATTTTGATCTGGTCTCAGGTGAATGTCTGGAAGATCCTGAACACAGGGTAAAAACTTATGAAGTGAGACGCATCAATGACGAGATTCAATTGAAGAAAAGCGCCCAATAACAGGTCATTTCGAATACCTGAACACTCATTATTCACCTGTGACTCTCGAGCAAAAAACCGCCGAGTAAAAACCGGAGCTACTACAGGAACTACTATGACCGCTGAATCCTTTAACATATTTTCCTTCAAAGGGAAGATGAAAACGCTCCACATGAGCTGGATTGCTTTTTTTATCACCTTTTTTGTGTGGTTTAACCACGCACCCATGTTGCAAGCTATTGCCCATTCACTCGGGCTATCCGATTCTGAGATAAAAACACTGCTGATTCTTAACGTGGCACTGACCATTCCTGCCAGGGTGATCATCGGTATGATGACAGACCGGTTTGGACCGAAGATTGTCTATTCCGGCTTATTAGCCCTCTGCTCCATTCCCTGCTTTATGTTTGCCATGGCTGATTCCTTCATCCAGGCTGCACTGGCTCGTTTTCTGCTCGGTTTTATCGGTGCAGGGTTTGTCATCGGTATCCGTCTGGTGAGCGAATGGTTCCCCGCCAATGAACTCGGCACCGCTGAAGGTATTTATGGTGGCTGGGGCAACTTCGGTTCTGCAGCAGCTGCTTTTTGTTTGCCTGTTCTGGCTCTGGTCTTTGGTGGCGATGATGGCTGGCGCTATGCCGTCGGCCTGACTGGTCTGACCAGCCTGATTTTCAGCGTTGTTTTCTACAAAAATGTGTCTGACACACCCAAGGGGTCTACCTACTTTAAGCCCAAAAGCATCGGAGCGATGGAGGTCACCAGTAAAGGCGATTTCTTCTTTCTGCTCGCAATGAAAGTGCCCATGTATGCAGCAATTGCATTGTTAAGCTGGAAGCTCTCCCCCGCGGGCGTGAGCCTAATATCTGAAACGGCTTGTATCGCCATCTATGTGGGTCTAGTACTGCTTTATGCCTATGAAGTCGTCCTGACATGGAAGGTGAACCGGGATGTTTTTGTCAAACCTGTGCCAGAACTGCACCAGTACAAATTCAAGCAAGTGGCTGTATTGAACGTACTCTACTTCGCTACCTTTGGCTCAGAACTCGCGGTGATCTCTATGCTGCCGCTATTTTTTGCCGATACATTTGAACTCACCCCGGTGGTAGCCGGCATGGTAGCTTCAGCCTATGCCTTTATGAACCTGATGTCTCGCCCCGGTGGCGGCTGGCTATCTGACCGCTTTGGCCGTAAACCCACCCTATTGATTTTGACGGCAGGTTTGGCTGTGGGTTACCTCCTGATGGCCATGGTGGATAGCCAGTGGCCCGTATGGCTGGCAGTGATTGCCGTCATGGCTTGTTCTTTCTTCGTACAGTCTGGCGAAGGTGCGGTATTTGCTACCGTGCCATTGATCAAGCGTCGACTGACAGGGCAGATTGCCGGCATGACCGGTGCCTACGGTAATGTCGGTGCCGTGGTCTACCTGACCATTCTTTCTCTTGTTGAGTACCAAACCTTCTTCATGGTCATTGCCGGAACCGCGGTATTAGGTTTTGTCACTCTACTGCTGATGGAAGAGCCTAAAGGTAATATGGCTGAAATCCACGATGATGGCTCCGTTGAATTAATCAGCGTAACCTGATATCAACTTAACCTAGGGCCTGTTAACACTATTTGAAATGTCTCTGTTATGGCTAAAAAAGCACCAAGCAAGGCATGAGGAGAGAAGTTTGGTCATTCCAAATGAACGACGAAAAACGCAGTATGGTGCTTTTTTAGCCATAACCCGAAGGGCTGAAGCTATTTCTCCCCTCCACGGTGTTGTTACTCACTTATGTAGCTGGCTACACAGCGCTCGTAACGCCTTGTGGAAGAAAAAAATAGCGTTCAGCAGTGATACTTAAAATAGTGTTAACAGGCCCTAATACCAAGTAATGAAAGAACAACTGCCGGAGATTTATTGACTGTGACTGCCGCCACAATACCTGTTGAACCAGCGCCTGTTGAACCAGCGCCTGCCGACTCAACACGGGTTGAACTTCAGCACCACAGGCCATTCTCAGAACTGAGAGTGACCTTTGGCGGCCACTCCATTGCCGGCGTTAAGAAGAGAAATGAAGATGCCTTTGCAGCCTACATTCCCTCATCCAAAGGTGAAAACCAACTCAAAGGTATCGCAGCTTGTATCGCCGATGGCGTCAGTTGTAGCGAGAATGCTCAACTAGCCAGCCAAACAGCTGTCACACTTTTCATTGACGATTACTACAGCACTCCGGAGAGCTGGGCTGTTCGCACCTCGGCAGCCCGAGTAATATCATCACTCAACTCATGGCTTTATCACCATGGCCAACAAGACTATCAACCCCAAAACGGTGCGGTCACAACGTTTAGTTCGGCTATTTTTAAATCCCGGACCGCTCACCTGTTCCATGCTGGTGACAGTAGAATATACCGACTCAGGAAGGGTGAGTTGGAGCAACTCACCACTGACCACTGCAACCATGCTTCGGGGGGGAAAACCTACCTTACCCGTGCTCTGGGTATGGACAGTCATCTGGAAGTGGATTATATCCAGGCAGAACTAGAACAGGGCGACCTGTTTCTGCTCACTACAGATGGCATACACGAGGTGCTGTCCCGTAACGAGTTAATTACCCTGGCAGAGTCCACCGACAATAATCTGGAAGATATCGCATCAACCATTGTCGACCAAGCTCTGGCTCAAGGAAGCGAAGACAACCTGAGCTGCCTACTGGTTCGAATCGAACAATTACCGATAGAAGACCTTAACGAAGTCCACCGCAAGTTAACCCATCAAACCATACCACCCGTAATGGAACCCGGTATGTCCATCGATGGCTACGACATACAAAGGGTGATACACAGCGGTACCCGCAGCCATCTGTACTTGGTCACACACCCAAATCATGACGTTCGATTTGTCCTTAAAGCACCATCGGTCAACTTCTCAGAAGATACCCAATACCTCGAAGGATTTATGCGAGAAGAGTGGGTAGGACGGCGCATTGATAACAAAGGTGTGATGAAAATTTTGCCGAGGAATGACAATAGCCAGTTCCTCTACCACATCAGCGAATATCTCGAGGGGCAAACCCTGCGGCAATGGATGTATGACAATCCACTACCCTCACTGGAAAAAGTTAGGGCTATCAGCCACGGCATTATTCAGGCCCTCCGAGTGTTTCAGCGGCTAGGAATGGTTCATCGCGACTTGAAACCAGAAAATGTGATCATTGACGAGAACGAGCAGATCAAACTGATTGATTTTGGTACCGTACAAGTCGGTGGGCTCAATGAGATAAGCAGTTTACTCAGCGAAGAATGTCCAGTGGGTTCCGTTGACTACATCGCTCCAGAGTACCTAATGGGCCAGCGTGGCACCTACCGCTCAGACCTGTTCTCACTGGGTGTCATCATCTATGAAATGTTGACCGGCAAGCAGCCGTTCAATCTATCAAACACTCACCGACAAACACCCAAACATTTTGGTGAATGGCAATATCATTCAGCACAGGAATACCGTCCTGATCTACCCTTGTGGCTAGACCTTTCTCTGGAGAAAGCCACCACCCCCAACCCAACCGGAAGATATTCCGCGTTATCAGAGTTCTATACAGATCTCTGTACACCGAACCAAACCATGGTGAACAAGCGCAAACACTCCCCATTGCTTGAACGAGATCCGGTTCGGCTATGGAAAGTGATCTCGGCCTTGCTCTTGATCATTGTTGTTCTTCAGGCCGCCCTATAAAGTGATTTGAATCAGGGCAGCCATGAAGATCCACGTAAACAGATAACATAATTTTTGGAGACTCAGCACCAATGAACCATTCAAGTACTACCCCAAGTACAATCCAAGCAAAGGACATCATGCACACAGAAGTACTTAGTGTGTATGAAGGCTGGTCTATACAACGTCTGGCTGAGTTTTTCATGAAACACAAAATTTCTGGTGCCCCGGTTATCGCTGCTGACCATGAGTTAGTCGGTGTTGTCAGCGTCTCAGATATCTTCCATTTTGAAAATATGGATAAAGAACAGAAGAAGTCTGCACTACAAACTTGTTACCGTGATGTAACCAACGCGGAGCCCAATGTTGTCGACCTTGAAAACTGGAGCAAAAATGCCCAGTACCACTGTACGGTACATCAAATTATGGCGCCCTATGTCATCAGCGTTGCAGAAACCACAGCATTACCAGAAATCGCCTCACTGATGCTAGAACAAAATATTCATCGGGTTTTTGTCACACGTGACGGCTGTATTTCAGGCGTGATTTCCACCTCTAATATTCTTCAAGTTTTGGCGGGTGAAAGCGCTCCTCTTTCGACTGCCAATGCAACGACCTGAGAGTCGCTCTGCGACATGAAAGCTAACTTGAGCATTAGCCTCTAAGATATAGGGTGCGACATTTTGTCGCATCCTCTAAACCAGTGTAGAACAGTAGAATAACGTTATTCTCAATATCGCACTGGAAATAAAACCTTTGAAACGTACTACTGTATTACCTTCGCTATTAATCCTCTCTCTGACACCTATGGCATTGGTACCCACGGCATTTGCCGACCATAGCCATATAGAAGAGATCAACATCACGGGCCAAAAATTCGGCAAAATCACCCCCATGGAGATATCTCCTGCCGAAGTGCCTGTCATTGATGCAGCCGCCTTGCTGCAAAGAGTGCCTGGCGCCAATATCAATAGTAATGGGGCTCTCACCGGTATTGCGCAATATAGAGGCTTATACAGTGACAGAGTAAGTATTCATATCGATCATAGTCCCACCCTAACCGGTGGCCCCAATTCAATGGATACACCCCTTTCCTACACCCCACCTATGCTGCTCAAATCTCTTGAGGTTCACCGAGGGATTGCCCCTGTCAGCGTTGCTCAAGAGAGTATTGGTGGTCATATCACGGCAAAACTGGATCGTGGTGAGTTTACTGACCAAGAAGACCTAACATTCTCTGGCGCTCTCTCTAATCGCTTTAATGACAGTAGTGATGGGATTAGCAATGCCATTAAGTCTGTTTTGGCCAACAAGAATCATAAGGTGGCTGTATTGGCCAGCCATGATGAAGGTGATGACACCCGAATTGGTGACGACGACAAAATGGGTGGCACCCAGTACCGCCGTAACCGTTACGACATCAGCTATGGCTGGCAAAACGATGACACTGTGCTTGAGGTATACGCAGGCCAATTAGACACTAGAGACACCGGCACACCTGCCCTTGCAATGGACATCAGT
>JBALVP010000027.1:0-14322 GCA_036961395.1 Porticoccus sp. | reverse complement strand
GTGAGAAGAACCCTCTCAAACGGGTGAAATACAAAAGTGACAAAATTTTCAGCGCAAAAACCAAAGCGCAACGTACTCTTCATAAAGCCTTACTTCGTTACCATGATCCAGACAACTGGGCTCTTGTTCGCACTGCCTTGAAGAAAGCGGGTTTGGCTAGACTGATTGGTAGTGGTAAGCACCAGTTAGTGCCTTCGGAAGAGACCGAAGAAAAAAGCAAAGGGAAGCCCATGCAGGGTGGCCGCCGTGCACTTACGCAGCATACGGGTTTGCCACCCAGGGGGCAGGCTCCTAAGAATAAATCACCTAAAAGTAAGGCCTCTAAGAAAGCGCGTAGAAGAACTCGGCTTTGATCATAAAAAGAAAGGTGTCGGCTAATGGTTGAGCATCTTGGAGCACTTAAGCATCCTACAATTAAAAGCCGAAGGAACATCTCATTAGGTTCGAGTTGGTAACAGACTATCCCTTTACTACGATATCAGCTCCTCCATCGTTATATGAGCAACCCTTGATCTAAAAACCTTCTCTGTAGACCAAGGAAATAATCGCATTATTTTTCTACAGCCATAGATAAAGTCTACTACACTTTTTTTAGCTCATTGCTTTTTGTAGCTACGGTTTGTTTAGCGACAAAAAATACAAGCAGTTAAACTAGATTAATTTACTATATTCCTGAGTCGGATAAGTGAGAAAAATCATGAACTTTATCAAGACAACCATTATTGGAGGGTTAATTTTTCTGGTCCCTGTTGCCATTGTTGCGGTGGTTATTGGCAAGGCCTATTCTGTTATGCTGGTTGTTGCTGAGCCGCTGGATGAGTTGATACCTATAGAGCAGGTAGGCGGTATAGCTTTTGTTAACGTATTGGCCCTATTGTCAATAATTCTATTGTGTTTTATAGCAGGGATTATCGCTAAAAGCGCTTTGGCAAAAAAAGCCTATCGTTCATTGGATGATTTCCTGATGATTGTTCCGGGATACGCTTTGGTCAAAGGGATCACCAACAGTTTCAGTAGTGGTGAGGAGGCGGCAAAGACTTTGATTCCTTCTCTGGTTAAGTTTGATGAGTGTACCCAGATTTGTTTTGAGGTTGAACGTTCACCCGAGGGAAATGTGGTTATTTTTCTGCCGGGGGCACCAGACCCTTGGTCTGGCGGGGTGATGACAGTTTCATCTAAGCGAGTGGAGCGACTCGATATGAGTTTGACCGAGGCGAGCAGAATGATTCAGCAATTGGGACGTGGCACTTCAATATTCCCCATCAATGAATAAAGGTTTTGCGGTGAATTGGTATGAATTCGAATAAAAATATAGGTATGAACTCGAATAAAGATAAACGATCATTTTTTTGGCTGGTATCGCCACTGTTATGGGCTTCAGTACTGATACTTTCGGGTTGTGGCAAGGCGGCGTCTACGGAACAGAGTAACGTGGCTGAAATTGAAGGCATGACGTTGTGTGAGGATCCGCGTGGTCAGATGTGCACACGTGACTATCGCCCTGTTTGCGCAAGCTTGGTGCTGAATAGTCATAAAACCTACTCTAATGGCTGTACTGCTTGCAGTGACACACAGGTAATGGGCTATCAAGATGGCGCCTGTGAAGAGTAGTCTTATTTCGAACGAATATCTTCCAGGGTCTTCTCGTCAAATTTAAAGCGGAATTTCAGGAAGCCTCCCTTTCCCGAGTAATCTTGTCCGGTTAAATCTGCATCAAATTCATCATAGGAATAACCGACAGTTAACCAGATGAATTTCCACACCTGAAAACCAACGTCGACAGCGCCCCCGAACGACTGATTTGAAAATTCATGTTCTTGCATAAACCGTGTTGTAGCGCCCAGCTCTATGCGTGACGTGGGTTGGTAAATCGCTCGCAATGAGACTAAGTCGTTATATGCAGAGTATTGATCAAGCTCATATTTTTTTCCGGCATATTTTCCTGTGAGAGACACCTTTTCAGTAAGGTCGTATATGGCTTCAACGGAACCGTAGAGTTTGTCTTCAGAGTATTGGTTGGTATCAGAGCTTCTGTCTTGTTGCCACCAATCGAGGCGCGCCAGACCATTGAGGCGATCATATTGTTGTGGGCGCCAGGCCATACCGAGAGACACTCGATAATCCTCACTCGATCCACGCTCACCTTCTGAATCGAAAAATCGTACTCTTGCTAATGCGGATAGGTCTTTCCCTAATTTAGTGGCTACACCGAGTTCACCCAGCTGAGACGTTAGATCCGTTTCGTTTCGATATTCGGCCCGACTGGTAACTTGCCAATTTTTATCGGGTAAATAAGTGGTTGCCACGGTGACAGCGTAGCCATCGGGACGATTAGATCCTTCGTCACCAGAGATAGTATCCAGATTTTCAAACGAGGCATTGCCGGAGAATTGTGAATTGAGTTGGAACATATTACGTAAACCAATACTTCGACGTAATTGTTTGCCGCTGATGTCATCTTCTAGTTGATATTCAGTAAAACTGGTGGTGTTGTAACCTATGGGTCTTTCAAAACCGAGTTGTGAACGCCATTCATCACGATCCTCATAGCGATCATAGCGCTCAATCAAGTACATTGAACTTTTTTCACTAAAGGCATAATTTAGTCGTGCGTAGGAGATGCTTTGGTCAGTGTTTTGTACGTCTTGGCTGTGGGATACCGATAGCCCTACATCTTCGGTAAAATTTCTGCTGGCAGTCAGCCGAACACCGAGATCCTGAGAGACCTGTTCCGCTGTTGAATCGAAGGGGTAGCGCTCATCCTGTGTATCATCATCGGCTGGTGAATTAGACGCATTTTTATCGCCATCAAATTTATCATGATAAATTTCAGCGCTCAGTTGGAACTGATTCATCACACCCTGCCAGCCGGCAGCAATATGGCTGAATTCATTATCGAATAATTGGTCATCTTCTTGGTATGCATCGAATGTTAGGCCGGATACTTCATCCAACGCATAATCGGCATTAGCACCATATTGGACAGTTCCAGGTTGCGCATCCACTGCTGAACTATTGTGGAAGAACTTATCTACGTCCTGATAGTAGCCCCCGTACGATAACTTCTCGTTGGGATTTCCTTCAAAGGTGGCTCGCCAGGCAGAACCCTTTTCTGAGCCCAGCGTCCCCTCATTTGATATGACGGCTTCAGTTTCAGATAGGTCGGCCTTGACCACAAGGCCCAAGTCCTCAATACGCCATTCAGCGTCGACCCCATGTAGTTTAAAGTCATCAATAGAGTTTTCTTCAATGACGGCGGTGCCACCTAGGGTCAAGTCATCGCGAATGTCCATGGTAACTCTGGCACCATAAGCCCATTGATCATTGGCTAGGTTTTCAATTTCATAAGTGACAATAAGTATATTGGGGTTAAGTGCTTCATCATAGGTAGGGATAGGCGCCCGGGTAAGAATACTGCCCTCTTCATAATCAATATCGTAATCTGTTTGTCGAGCCAGTGTCGTGCTACTAAGCACTAGGTCGGGACGAAGGCGGTCGCGGGTTTCCAGAACCACTCGTTCACTGCCAGATAACACCGGATTTCTTGATAGATAGTAATAACCGGATGTCCCATTGGCGGCGATCGCATCAACGATTTGATCTTGTTCCATTTCTGCAGCAAAACCGGTGATTCGATATTTTTCTTGATTGATGTCGGCGCGTAAACCTGTAAATGTACGGTTATAAAAGGAGAGTTGCTGCTTGCCAAGGTCGGTATGGTAGTCTCCCCACATCACATGTGATTCATCTTGATCCAGTCGTAGATATAATTTGTCCCGGGAGTAACCGGCATAATCAGTCAGGCTGGCATCTCCCGTAATGAGGGGTAATGACTCATCATCGACATCCGTTTCTCTCGCCTGGAAAAAATCTTCCTGTTCTTTTTTACTGGAATCGTAGGTGGCCGTTAATAGCGTGTTTTCACCAATAGCACCTTTCACAAACACAGCTGCTTTTCCCGATGTAAACGCACCGTCTTCGATTTGGTCATCGAAGACATTGTCAATGTGGCCAATGTCACCGCTGGTGGAGCCAGACCCCACCGCTAAATCACCGCTGCCCACTATCATTAGTGAATGTAGGTGTGGGGTGTAGATAATAGTTTGTTCGGCAATGATGTCATTGCTGCGGACTTTAAGGGTGGTTTCTCCCGGTTGTCGAGGGGACTTCAGCGTAAATTGCGCGATGCCATCAATGACTCTAAGCTGATGACCAGCAGTGACCGGGTCCGCATCGTCCTCAACAATGGTTGCAGGGCGGGCATCGACAGAAACCAAGTTAATATGGCTTGCCGGGTTTCCTCGAGTATTGATGAGGGTTGCCTGCACTGGAATCAGTGTTCGGCCATCAGCTATAGGCTCGGTATCGCTTATTGCCAGCGCTATAGATTCCACACTGGCCATGGTGTATAGCTTGACCTGATGGTTTTTACGTAAGTTGCCAAAGTTATCATAGAGCCGTGCTTCAAGAATGTTTTCAATATTGGGTTGGAGCTTAACGGCAATGTATTCCTGAAAACTGACATTGTTAGGGCTGTACTGAATTTCTGCCGCCAGACGAGATGGGTCGATAGCGTTGCCGTTCAATAAAACTTCTACACGACTTCCCAGTGGGTATGTCAGTTGGATATCAGTATGAAACCCCGGTAATTGTTGATTGTCCTTCAGGTTTATAAAGGAGAGTTTTGCCTCGAGGGTTTTGACGAGCGCTTCCAATTCTTTTTTATGAATTTCTAGGCTTTGATCAATGTCGTGGGTTTCTTCTACCTCGTCATTTTTGGGTGTAATGTCCTCTACTAACAATTTTTTTTCTTGCAGAGACTGTATAAATTGTTCGCGGGCATCATCCGATACAGGACTAACCGGAAAATTGGCTTTTAATAAACCGCTGGCGTGCATATCCAGCCACTGGGAGTCAGTTCGATTCATAAAGTTGGCTGACCTGCCATTGGGGGTCATATTGCTGGGTAGGGAGCTGGTGTCCAGTCGTAATACATGTTGTCCGGGTGTCACATTACGAAAGGAGTAACGGCCATAAGTATCTGTGGTGATATAGGAGCCATCTTCCATAATGATGATCGTATCGGATAATCCGGGTTCGGATGGATCAAAGTGAGCATTGTTATTTAGATCAACGAACACTCGACCAATGACTGTGCCATTGCGGGTAAAAATACCCTCTCGAACGCGGACTTTATGCCGGCTGGTATTTGATGTCAGGGTGACGCCAAAGCTATCGCCCGAGGCGTAGGCAGTATTGGTGTAGTTGCCATTAGTAGCATCCACTCCAACCATCATTTGATAGTTAAGCTGAATAGATTCACCGCCATCCAGAGAACCCAGTACCCAAAGAAATTGACCGCTGCTGAAGGTAGGGTCAGGCAGGGAGCCTTCAATACCAGTACTGCTCCCCTCAAAGTAGCGGAATTGTCTTGGTGGGAGGTCAAGGAGCTGAATATTGTTAACGGGTATGGCGCCTGTATTGGTGATACTAATTTCATAGCGAATGATTTCGCCGACGGCGAGCTCAGATTGAGCTGATTTTTTTTCTACTCTTAAGGTTCCGCCTGTGGCATCAAGGGGGATGTCAAAACTGATAAACGGTGAGTCGGATGTGAGGTTGAACACCTCCCCCCGAGACCCTTCGCCAAATTTTGTGTCAGCACCTGTTGAGAGAGTTGGGGCCAAACTCTCATCCGGAACCACAGAAGGGAAATTCAGGTTTGAGCTATTGGGGGGTATTACTTCAATGATTAGGTTTAGGGATTCCCCGGAACCTATCTCTAGCTCCGGAAAGAGTACCTGGCCGTTTTCGTCACTGATAAAAATATGGCTGCTATCATCAACAAATTGAGCAGGACTACCATTTTCATTTAATAGTCGAACTTCTGTATCAGTTATAACCTCACCCGTTGCCGAATTAAATATCGTGGATGCGGGTTGGTATACAGCCAATTCCATCAATATGCCTACACTATCTAGCGGGTCCTCATAGAGCGCACAGATTCGAGTGCCGGGAGTAACGAACAGGGTGTTATCACCCGATACAGCGACGTCAAAGTTAAAAGGGAAGCTGACACGAAAGACACCGGTATCCTCTCCCGTTTCAGTGAGTACTGCCACTTCAACATCAGCCTGTGCTGATAGGGTCGGGTTATTGATTGCAGCTTCATTATTGGACAGGGTTACGGTAATGGTTTCGATGGCATTACTGTCCAGGTTCCGATCAAAGTCGGTTACCTGAACTTGAAAGTGAGTCTCACCCAAGAAATACGCGGGTTGTGGCGAGGTGAAGGTTTCGTCGAAAAACTCTATTACACCGATAGTTCGACTAAAAATCAGTGTTGCTATATCCAGAACTATTTCCGGTAATCCTTCAGCGAGAACATAGGCGGGTGCTGAAAGAATAGAGTTTGGCGTGATATTGACATCACTGGCTACTTCCCAGAAGACTTCGACCAAATCACCCTGAGCTAAAGACGTTATATTCCATACGGCCTCTCCATTGATGAACTCACCGTCATTTTCAACGCTAACCAGTGATGTGTTTGGGGGGAGGGGCTGGCGAATTTTAAGGTTGGTAGTGACCTCGTCGCCGATATTTTCTACCGATAATTTATAGCGAATATTATCTCCGGGAAAAATTGAGACGGGGATAGATTCACCGGTGGTGTCAAGATTTAAACCTTTTAGTACTACTGAGCTGACACTGTTTGATGATCGGGAAGTAGTTCCCGTGGCCCGTACAATGGCACTATTTGTAATGACCTGGTTTTCTTCAGCTAACGGTGAAACCTGGACTGAAAATAAGGCGGTAACTGACTCGCCGGGGGCTAGATCTCCCGCTTGCATTTCTAGTAGTCGGCCATTCAATGTAAAGGGTAAATTGACACTATTTTGTAGTAGTTCAACACCGACAGGCAGGGTGTCATCAATTAGCGTGTTGGTGCCGTTCTCGTTGCCAGTATTGGCAATGTTGATCGTGTAATTTAAAATTCCACCGGGAAATGTGGTCTGACGATCCACAATTTTTAGAATACTAAAGTCTGCACCTTGGCCACGAAAAGCTAATGCAGTGGCACTGTTCCCAGCCCCGATATCTGTATCAACTGTATCAATTGTTGCAATATTGATAATAGGTTGAGCTGTACTATTTGCCCCTGGGGAGAAGTCTTCTACCAGTGAATCTATGGTCAGCACACCAAAATTATCGGCAAGCACCTCACTGAAAAGCCAAGTTACTTGGTGGGTGATTGCGTCATAGCTACCACTACCACTGGCACTGATAAAACTCACTTCATCAGATAATTGGCTAACCACTGAGACATTACTGGCGGTGCTATTGCCATCATTTAAATACCGAATGGTATAGGACAGGGTGTCACCTATTTCCACCAGTGTTGGGGACGCGGTGTTGGTAATTTTTAGGTTAGGCCCACCGCTAACCCGTGTACTGACCTGTGCTTCAGCGGGGGGCGAGGGGTTGCCACCCAGATCACTATAGGTGGCAATGGCACGATTGGTAATAATAGTTCCCACGGGTGGGCTTTGAGCGCAGGCAGAGACCGTCATAAACATGCAGTACAGCGCAAACAGCCAATAGAAGAGCCTGATAGCTATTGATTGAGCAGACAGTCGAGGGCCCATCAACTGGCTTTGCCAGTTGGTGAGTAAACGGTAAATAGTGCTACAGACCCTCATGATATTTTTTACACATACAGTCCGGTATATACAACGCCGGACGGCATGAATAATTAGTCAATTGTTACCTGGAACTCCAATACTACTGTTCCTGTGGGGCCGATATTTATCGGATCAGTTTCGACATAGAATAGAGCGTTATAAAAGGTCGCACCATCACCATCATTTTCGTCTGATCGAGCGGTTAACGCCCCAGCATTGATGGCGGTGCGTAAGGTGCCGGTTTGATAGGTGGTCCATTCAGGTATTTGATCGAGAATTTTTACTTGATAAGCCGTGGCGCTGCCATTATTTGTTGCCGTCACCGTATAGGTGAGAGTCGTAGCCGGAGGCTGATCGCCCGTTGGCGATACGGATTTAAACAGTACGATAACCCCTGTTTCTACTCGACTGATGAATGATGCAGAGGAGCTGGTATTTGGGTCGTCATTGCCAGCTACGGAGGACGCCGTCAGTATTGTCTCGTCTTCTGAGCCGTTAGTTAGCCCCTCGGGAATGGCAGTGATTGCGATAATATCTATGACGGCTCCCGCTACGATGGGACCGGTGTCCACGAGTCCATCACCATTGGTATCAGTCAGCGGTAATGAGGATGATCCGGACGCAGCGCCCGAGTCATCAAAATACAGTGTCCATATTAACCCGGATGGCGAGACGGTCTTAAAGTTAATCGTATCTGTAGCATTCCCCTCATTAGTGACATCAACGAAAAAAGAGACCTCTTGGCCAGGCTCTACATCTTGGCTTTGGCTGGGTGGAGTGATAGATGTTCCAGGTTTCACCGCCACTGTAAAGTTAGCAGTATTGGATGAAGTCTGTTTTCCGTTATAGTTTTCTGTGGCCACATTGGAAATAGTGGTACCAGCTGTTTGATCGTCATCAATGGTGACTTGAAACATCACCAGGGGAATAATCACTCCGGGATCCAAGTCTCCTGGGCCGATAAATATGCTATTCGCTGTAGGGTCATACTTTGCGGTATCCGCTGCATCATCGGCATCGGTGAGGGGCGTGCCATCGTCATAACTGCTGCCAACGGGTGTGCTGCGCATAGAACCGGGAACATAGGTGGTGCCTGAGGGTATTTCATCCTGAGTAGTGGAGTCGGTGACAGGGGCGCTGCCAGTGTTGCTAGTTGCTATCTCATAGGTCACCACATCGCCAGGCAAGTAGGTGGGGGTTTCAATAATCCGTTTTTGTAGAACAATGACCGCCGCTTGAACATCCAGAGTGTATATACCACTTGAAGTTTGCGTGTCATCTATTTGAGAGCTGGCTAGAACAGTAAAAATACCCTCATCGTTATCCACGGCTCCAGTAGATGTAACCAATAGATGAAAGTTTGCACTTTCGCCTGGAGCAATATCCTCTGCTTCGCTTGCAACTGTTATTTCTGTTGGGTCCCATAACCCGTCCGCATTGGTATCCAGGACGATTTCTACATCCCAGCCAACAGGAGCGGTGTTTGTTTGTGATACATCAAAGCTATCAACGGTATTACCTATATTGAAAACCTGAAAAGCAAAGGAGCTGGTGGTATCTGCTGCACCGATGACAGTGCTGGTGGGCGGATTAACAGTAACGCCGGCAACTGTAGATACAACCGTTGTAACAATGTTTGATTGAACACGAAGGGCTGGATTACCATTGCTATCCTCATAATCCGCAAAGGCCTGACTGCTGATCTCTGTTCCTGCTGGGGTTTGGTTCAGCACTGAATCAAGAGTGACAGCGGCGAAAGAAGGTGATGCCCCTATCAGTAACCCAGTCAAAGACAAGGCTGTTAAGACTTTTTTAAGTAGTGGGTGATTCATTGTGTTCTCCCGGATCTCAGGTGATCATAAAAATTCGTTTATTTGATTTGTATAAGGTAGCTAAGGCTACCCGAAGCTTTGGGCTCTATAGGTGCTCTCAGCGTAAAACGTATATGAGTGTAGGTCTCTGCCCCGACCTCTTGCGTGACCGTTTCGCCTTGGGCGTTAACGACAGTTGTTGTTAGCGGTGGCAGGTGGTAACTATCACCGTTATCAATGCTAAAGCGCACGGTTGTCTGGGTGGGCACTACCAGCGTTTTAAGGAAGGTCGCTTGCTTGGGGATTGTTCCGACTAGTGAGGCATTAATAGCCGCCTCATCGCCCACGTTATGAAAAGCAATGGTGTAAGCCAGTTTGTCCCCTGGTACGGTTGTATCCGTTGCCTCGTACGTGGTGATGACCTTACCTTGTTGTTCAGTGGTGATTTGTGTGGCAGAAGAGAGCTCTAGGCTTAGTTGGGGTTGCGCGTAAAGTAGTCCAGAAAAGACTAAAAAAGTGGTAGGCAGTAAATACTTGTTTATTCCGCTAATGACTGGTTTCAACATCAGTTTTCACCCTATGGTTAATCGTTATGAATACAGTTTAGTCAATCCACACTCACTTTAAAGAAAACGGACCCGGTATCTTCCCCCGAGCCCTCTATGTTGTCGTCAGCCGCCACTGTTGATATAGAAATTTGAATGCTGGTACCCGTGAAGAACCCGCCTACATCTGCATTATTAATGATGGTTTCATTGCCATCGTCGGCATCCGTGAGTGATGTAGCACCGGCATAGTCATCGGTGACTAGGCCAGCCTTCATGCTGTCTGTGACATAGCTGGTGTAGTTCGGAATTTGTTCCTGAATAACCAACGATGTCGCGGGGCTAGCTCCTATGTTTTGGTAGATAATTTGATAGGTAATTTCTTCAGTGGGCAAGGCGGTAGTTTTGTCGGCTAATTTGGTGAGAACCAGTTGTGGTGCTGTAAATATCAGTGTGTCTCGTCGCAAAACATTTTTATCAAAGGTTGAATCAAGCAAGTCTAGGTATTCAGCAATAATCGTATCCGTTGCCCTCAATTGTAGAATCCCATCGTTAATAATGGCTTCATCGGCAATTTCCGTGGCGATGGACCCAGTGAAAACGGCGCTATCAATGGCGGTTTCGTTGAGAGTGATGACTTGAGAGTCAAACCCCTCGCTCAAAATGGTGGCTGTCGTCTGTTCAATAACACCATCATCGAGGTTTAAATCTTCATCGATGACTTTAACAAACAGGGTATCTCCGGGAACGACGGAACCAAGGGGGTTGCCATCGAGGTCGGCAACAAATTCAATGCTTCCATCATAGCCAGCAATATCAATAGTGACTGC
Organism: Porticoccus sp.; assembly: GCA_036961395.1. Classification (GTDB taxonomy): domain Bacteria; phylum Pseudomonadota; class Gammaproteobacteria; order Pseudomonadales; family Porticoccaceae; genus Porticoccus. Next base: position 3,454 of record JBALVP010000027.1, on the reverse strand, counting down.
CCCCACATTATTAATCGTAATAACATCAAATTGATCGAGCTGGCTCAGTGCGGCCTCGTGAGTAATGCTGTTGCCTCGCTGACCAATATCGATACTGGCAGATATGGCCAGTGTTGCCTGTTCATCAGAGTCAAGATCGCCTACTTCCCAGGCACCCGAATTTTCATCATAAGCGCCTCTAGATGGAAGGGCGCTGATAAAAGTTAGACCTGGCGGTAGCAGCGTTTCAATGATGACACCCGTTGCATCTTCACCAGACAGATGGTTAAGGGTGGTAGTAAGAACAACGGTCTCGCCTTCTTTTGGTAGTGAATTGTCAGAGGTTTGTATCACTTCGAGGTCAACAATATCTTCATCTGTACCAATGCCGGGTGCCCAAAGATCAATTTGAGCGCCGGGGTAGTTATCGATATTGGCAATTTCGGGCGGCGTGAAGTTGTCGTGGAAGGTAAAGATGTTTGTCTGGAAGGAACCATTTTGGTTACTCCATACCCTTGAGCGCAACAAGTCTATGTCTTCAGCAGCAATAGCTGAGCGCTTAATAGCGACTTCAAACTGACCTTCCCGGGTGACCCTAGCCCAGAGCGTATCACTCTCTTGAGAAAAGCTGGTTTCATAGCCGTCTCCGACGGCCGCATCTGGCGCAATGGGGTCGCTGCCACCGACATCATTGTTTGCATCAGAATATAGGCTGTAACCTCCGCTGCTACTGGCATCTTTCCAGTTTTCGGCACTACCCGTATTGAATGTGGATTTCATGAAGAGGGTAGCGAAAAAATCACCTCGATCGAGCTCTGTCGGGTGGTCGATATCAATTTCTATACCGATGGCGATGGACTGGCTAAGCGTTGCTGACCAAGTTTCAACAAATTCAATTTGCACATAAAGGTAGTCAGAATCTAGGCCCGTGCGCATTTCTCGAATATCTGCGCTGGAGGCAGAGGGCTCAATGTAGTCGATGTTTTCGTAGAGGTCGGCATTATAATTAAAACCGGGCTCTACCCCCTGCGATGTTTCGCCACTGCTATCGGTAGCAGTGAAGGAAGAGGTCCAGTTTTTCTTGGGGCTGTTAGCAAAAAATTCTGATTCCTCCTCCGCTCCTTGAACGGAGTGGAGGGTAGAAAAAAAACCGATCAACATCAGCAACAATGTTAAAGGTTTTCGGCAATATCTCATCTGGAGATAAAACCACATAAAATGTGAGTGTTTTTTAAGTTTAGAAAAATAATATCGTCCTGTTCTGATTGTCTTTTATCGTTGAATATCAGTATACAAGACATCCAATAAAAGTGTGAATTCGTAGGAATAGATGACGTGTTAGAGGTGTTGGTTATAAAAAAAGTGGAAGGTAGAAGCTAGAAGTAGAGGGTTACTAGAATGACAGCTGTCTGTTATTTCTGAAAAAAAGCAGCATGTCGTTTCCCTTTTTTCTTGGCTAGATACATGGCGCTATCAGCATCACTGAATAGATGGTCTATCGTGGTGCTTTCCTCATAATCTAAAAAGCGAATTCCAATGCTGGCACTGACTTCTAATTGCTTGCCATCGAAATTAAGTGGTTTATTGATGGTATGGATAAGCCTGTCGGCGATGAGTTCGGCTCTATCGAGCGCTGTCTGTTTATCTGCATGAAGGTCATTCATGATGACAATAAACTCATCACCGCCGAGACGACCGACAATATCCTCCGTACGGGTGACGGATAACAGGCGTTTTGCGATCTCGACAAGCATTGCGTCTCCAGCCTCATGACCATGGATGTCGTTTATCGGCTTGAAGTCATCCAGGTCAAGCATCATCACGGCCCCATAGATTTTATGCCTTATGGCACTGGATAGGGTTTTTTCCATATGACGCAATATGAGTCGTCGATTAGCGAGTTGTGTCAACGGGTCGATCCATGACAGCTGTTGAATTTGATCAATGGCCATCTGGTGAGCAAGAACAAAAGGTTTGATGACCCAGAAGTAGATGATGGGCGTCGTTAAAATAACCAGTGAGAATATATTGAGAACGGCTTCCTGAAATAAGGATAATTCGAGGGTGGTGCTTGCATAAACCGCCAGAACTAAAAATCCTGATGCAGAGATAACACCAGTTATACGAATGGATACCTGTGCTTTAGTCGGAAGCTCTATCATGCTGTGTTGGTAGCCTGTGGGTGAGGGCTTTGGCCTCGGAAGCAATCATCACATTTGATAGGAGTTTATCTGGTTGTTTTTCGACAAGATAGCCTTAGTGGTGTTTGGGGGCTGCAAATTGTACTACCTGAACGCCAGCTTCCCGCTGTTTTCCTGCCTCATGTAGGGCTGTGAGGTAATTCTGCCAGTGCTTGCTGTGGTTGGTGGCTAGGTCGTAGAGGTAGTCCCAGCTGTAAATGCCGGTATCGTGCCCATCACTGAAAGTGAGTTGTAGGGCGTAGTTGCCGGAGGGTTCCAGACCGGTGATTTTGATATCTTTTTTACCATGTTGAAGAATTTCCTGACCTTTTCCATGACCACGCACTTCGGCACTGGGGGAGTGAATACGCAGATATTCACCGGTTAGGGTGAAGTGGTTGCCATTGCTGTATTCCAGTGAAAGGCTACCGTCTTCTTTGTGGAGTTTTATCTTAGTGGGTACCATATGCGTAGTCACTCTGCTCCTGAAGGCCAGTTTTTTAAAGACAAGGATGGCATCAAATAGAGACCAACCTTGTCACCATTATTAAAGAATAAACCTTGAAAGGTCTTCATCCTGTGAGATGTGGTTAAGTTGCTCATCTACATAGGTCTGGTTGATATCGATTTTCTCGCCTTTAGCGGCAAGATCAGCGGCTTCAAAGGAAATTTCTTCCAGTAGTCTCTCCATGATGGTGTGAAGACGTCGAGCGCCGATGTTTTCAGTGCGTGCGTTCACTTCAAAGGCGATTTCAGCAACCCGTTTAACCCCGTCAGGGTGAAAGGTGACCCCCAGGTTTTCGGTGGCCAATAATTCCCGGTACTGTTCGGTGAGTGAGGCGCTGGGTTCAGTGAGAATACGTTCAAAATCTTCACTGCTTAGAGAGTTTAATTCCACTCTAATCGGCAGACGACCCTGCATTTCAGGAATTAAGTCAGATGGTTTAGAAAAGTGGAATGCACCGGAAGCAATAAACAAAATATGGTCTGTTTTGACCATGCCGTATTTGGTTGTCACAGTGCAGCCTTCGATCAGCGGAAGTAAATCGCGCTGAACACCCTCACGAGATACATCGGTACCAGAGGTCTCACCTCGTTTGGCCACTTTATCAATTTCATCGATAAACACGATACCGTTTTGTTCGGCAGATTCCACGGCACGAATTTTTAGCTCTTCTTCATTCACCAGCTTGGAGGCTTCTTCTTCGCTGATTTGGGCTATGGCTTGGGCTACTGTCATTTTTCGTGTGCTGGTTTTATTTTGCCCCATATTGGAAAACATGCCCTGAAGCTGG
>JBALVP010000026.1:0-14367 GCA_036961395.1 Porticoccus sp. | reverse complement strand
AGACCAGTTTTCTGGCTTTGGCACTTTTAATTTCTCATGGCAGCTTTGCTGTGGAAAAAGCACAAGAAAACATGGTGGAAAACACCACTCCTGAGGCTGTTTCGTTAGAAGACTCACCCCTTGAAAAAGATGCTCTTGACGAAGCCGCTCTTGAAGAAATAATTGTTACGGCAGATTTTCGTGATATTGCGTTGTTAAACACGGGTAACAGCATCACTGTGATTGATAGTGAAACCATTGCCCGACGCGAAGCCCGCCATCTTGAACAGGTGCTCAACTTGGCACCCAATGTGAATTATTCTAGTGGGGCATCCAGAGGTCGATTTATACAAATCCGTGGAATTGGTGAGAGAAGTCAGTTTATCGAACCCTTAAATCCCTCCGTTGGCCTTCTTATCGATGGCATCGATTTCAGTGGCATTGGCGGTGCTGCGACCACGCTGGATTTAAAGCAAATTGAAATCCTTAGGGGGCCACAGGGCACACTTTACGGTGCCAATGCCTTGGCCGGCCTTGTTAATCTGACGTCGAATGATCCCACAGAGTCATTTGAAGGCAGTGTTGAAACCTCATTCGCTGAATATGACACCCGTACCGTAAGCAATGTCATCAGTGGCCCTGTGACCGACAATCTGGGTTATCGCCTTGCAGTTCAGCAGCATAAAAGTGATGGCTATACCGACAACGATTTTCTCAACCGAAACGACACCAACAATATTGATGAGAAGGCTATCCGGGGTAAACTGAACTGGCAGGTAAATGACGAATTACAGGTTAAATTAACTGGTTTCTATACGGATGTTGATAACGGTTACGACGGATTTTCCCTGGATAATACTCGCCATACTTTGTCGGATCAGCCCGGAAAAGACAGCCAGGAATCGACGGCTGTTGGTATTGAAACAATCTGGCAAGCAACGGCACAGTTTGATGTTGTAGGGGCGTTGAGCTACGTCGATAGTGACCTGGAGTATAGCTACGACGAAGATTGGAGTTATGACGATATCTGTGCAGGAGAACCCTGTGATGGTTGGGCTTACTCCTCCTTTGATAGCTATCAAAGGGATCGTGACAACAGCGCTGTTGATCTACGGCTGGTTTCAAGGGAAGAGGGCCGAATATTTAATGACACGACAGATTGGGTAGGGGGTATCTATTACCGAGAACAGGATGAGTCGCTCTTGCGTGAGTACACTTATGCCGCAAGTAATTTTACCAGTGACTTTGAAACTGAAAATTATGCTGTTTACGGGCAGCTGGGAAGCCAGCTTACTGACAATCTGAGACTGATTACAGGGTTGAGATTGGAGTATCGTGATGCGGATTACGATGATAGCGATTCCGTTAACCATGACAATGGCGAACGGCTCTGGGGTGGGCGTATTGGACTTGAATACCATATTGCTGACGACACTATGGTTTATGGCTTGGTATCTCGCGGCTACAAGGCGGGAGGCGTTAATAGTAATTCTGCACTGGCTCCATCGGCCCGTGAATTTGATACCGAGTATATGTGGAATTTTGAAACAGGTATTAAGGGCGACTGGCTGGATGGGCAGTTGCAGGTCCAGTTGGCGCTGTTTTACCAGAAACGTAATGATATGCAGGTTAAACAGTCGCTGGTGGAGCCTATTTCAGGCGATGACTGTCCCTGTAGTTTTACCGATTTCTTCGATAATGCGGCCAAAGGTGAAAATTATGGGTTAGAGCTTGAGTCCAACTGGCTTGCTACGGACTGGCTGACTTTATACGGTAGTCTCGGACTGCTGAAGGCAAAGTTTAAAGACTTTGATAGCTACACCCATTCTGATGCAGATGCCGAGAATGGTGTTTCTGCTGATCTCAGTGGCCGGGAACAGGCTCATGCACCGTCCTACCAGTTTTCTGTTGGGGCTGAGTTGGTACTTACGGATAACTTGACGGCATTAGTGGAAGTGGAAGGGAAGGATGAGTTTTATTTGTCGCCAAGGCATGATGAAAAAACCAATTCTTATGAGCTAATCAATACTCGGTTGCACTATCAGGTGGATACTTGGGAGTTGTCATTGTGGGGGCGTAATCTCACGGATAAAGATGTGATTGTTCGAGGCTTTGGTAGCTTTGGTAATGATCCACGGAAGTTCTATGCTACAGAACCGTATTACCAATATGGTGAACCTAGAATATTTGGTGCAACGGCTAAATATCATTTTTAATGGTCATGACAGTTTGCGCGCCATAAACCATGGCAGCATAACCAGGGGATAAGTATGCAATTAACCATTGATGTCAGTATGTACCCAAATCGGGAGGACTTTATTCCTCCCATCGATGGGTTTATTGAAAAAATTAATCAGTATGATGACCTGAAAATCACCACATTTCCCACCAGTACCGTGGTGCAGGGTGATTATGAACATGCCATGAAAGCAGTGCAGGAAACTATTGCTGCCTGTTACAAGGAGTTTGGTATGGCGGTTTATGTAGTGAAGTATATTCCTGGTTATGAGGCTTTGTAGTCGGTGTTTGAGGTAGTTTTAAGTTGGGTGACTCTAGATTGGGTGACGTTGGAAACTGTGGCTGTTGTATTTTCCATTGCCTATTTATTGTTTGCTCTGAAAGAAAATAGCCTGTGTTGGTACAGTGCTTTTTTTAGTACGGCCATCTATGTATGGATATTTGGTGATGTCAGCCTGTACATGGAGTCCCTGTTGAATATCTATTATCTGGTGATGGCTGTCTATGGATGGTATCAGTGGCGTAAGGGCGGGGTGAGTCATCAGGGTATTGAAATTTCCTGTTGGCCATTGCGGCAACACGGGCTGGCTATTGCTTTGGTGATTATACTTTCACTTATCTCCGGTTATCTGCTGGCTCAAAATACCGAGGCAAGATTACCCTACCTGGATTCATTTACCACCTGGGGAGCCGTATTAACCACAGTGATGGTCGCTCGAAAAATCCTGGAAAACTGGCTCTACTGGATAGTCATTGATGCTGCTTCCATCTATCTCTATTTGGATCGAGAGCTATACCAAACCGTGGCGCTATTTGTCCTGTATGTGATTCTGGCTGCCGTGGGTTACTTCTCCTGGCGAAGACGTTATTTGGGGCAGACGTTAGTTCGAGCTGCAAACGTTGAGCAGGTCAGTTCTTGAACAGAGTAGAGTTACTCTTACAGCAGACACTGTCTGATTGGCAGAGCTGGTCTGCTTCAAAACCTGTTGTGGTTGGAACGCTGCAAGGGGGTCTAACGAATCACTCATTTTTGATTGAAGCAGGTTCACTACAGGCGGTGATTAGAATCAATGCTGAGAATAGCCAGTGCTTGGGTATTGACCGTCAGCGAGAAGCTGAAATTCTTTCACTGCTTCAGCCGATGGGTTGTGTGCCAAAAATACACTTGATGAATGATCAAGTGTTGGTCAGTGAATTTATCATTGGTCACCAATGGACTTTCGATGATTTAAAAAGTCCTGCCAATCTTAAAAAAATCACTCAATTAGTAAATGAAATTCAGAAAATTTCTCTACCTGACAATCTCCAGAGACGAAGTTACATCGATTACTGTCAGCACTATATTCAACAGTTGCCAGAATCACGTCAGGTGTCAGAAAAAATCGTTATTGAAGAACTGATCTGTGTGGCCGAGAAGATTGACCAGAGCAGCTGGACTCCCGTTATCAGTCACCATGATCTGGTACCAGAAAACCTGCTTGAGGCAGAACAGGGACTCTTTTTATTGGACTGGGAATATGCAGCTTACGGACATCCAGCGATAGATTTTGTCAGGCTTTATGGGGAAGGGTATTCACATCCTGATGCTGAAGACCTACTGGCTTTACAAAAAGGAATTGATGAACTTTGGTCTTTTTTACAAGGTTAATTATTCCGTTAACCTTTTATTAAGTTAGCCTTTTGTTAAATTAACGTTGGCTTTCCTCTTCTTTTTCTCCCTCTTTGTCTTCTTTCGGGCTGACCAGTCTGCCAAAGATGATACCCAGTTCAAACAATAGCCACATGGGTACCGCTAGAAGTGTTTGAGAAATAATGTCGGGTGGTGTCAGTAACATACCTAGTACAAAACACAGTACAAATACATAGGGTCGCTTCTTGGCCAAATTATTTGGCTCTACCGCACCCATCCAGGAAAGAATGACCACCGCGATAGGAATTTCAAAGCTGAGACCGAAGGCAAAAAATAGCTTGAGAACAAAATCCAGATAGCTGCGGATATCGGTCATCACCGCCACCCCTTCTGGACCAACGCTGGTGAAAAACATAAATATCAACGGGAAAACGACGTAGTAGGCAAAGGCCATGCCGCCGTAGAACAATGCAATACTGGAAAAGAATAGCGGTAAAACAATTTTCTTTTCACGTTGATACAGCCCCGGTGCCACAAATGCCCAGACTTGATAAAGAATGTAGGGCATAGCAGCAAATAAGGAGAGCACCAGCGTCAGTTTAAAGGGGGTGAGAAATGGTGAAGCGACATCCGTTGCAATCATCGAGGATGTTTCAGGCAGTTGTAGCCGTAATGGTTCTGATACGTAGAGATAGAGCTCGTTACTGAAAGCAAATAGGCCGACAAAAATAACCAGTACCGCCACCAAACAGCGCAGGAGTCGATTTCGCAACTCAAGGATGTGTGCCATCAGAGGCTGATCGTTCAGTTTATCGTCGATCATTGCGGGCTTTCATCAGATTCTGGTTTGTTGCCAGAAGCGTTACTAGGCGAGTTGTTATGTGTATTACTGGAATGCTTGTCCTCATCAGGTTCAACGGTTGAAACAGGTGTGTTCAAAACATCTTCGAGTTCAGATTTACTGGACTTAAGGTCACGCAAAATCTGCTCGTTGTGAAGTTGGCGCTTAATATCATCCATGCCGACTTCATCCTCCAGTTCTTTGCGAACCGCTGAAAATGCTTGCCGAGCCCTTCCAAGCCACAGGGTAATAGTACGCACGGCTTGAGGTAGGCGTTGGGGCCCCATGACCACCAGAGTGATAACGGCGATAAGCAACAACTCCATGAAGCCGACATCAAACATGGACTAACATGCCTACGATGCTGTTCATCGGGAGAGCTTTTGGTAGAAAGGCTTTCTGAGAGGGTAATGCATCACAAGTGTTATTCTGCGGAGTCTTTTTTATCTGCGACTTGTTCCGTTGTATCGGAGGATGCATCCTCCGATTTTTCATCAGACTCATCGTTAGATGAGGATTCCTTGAAGCCTTTTATAGCGCCGCCGAGGTCGGAGCCAATATTGCGTAATTTTTTGGTACCAAAAATTAGCGCAACAATCACTAGAATAATTAATAATTCCTGCCAGCCAAAGCCCATAAGTCTCTCTCTTTTTTACGTCACTGAAACTACATGACATTTACATGAATTAGTTTATTTAAGTGTGGTCGCGCTGGGCCTTTTCTTCAAGGCCTGATAAATCGAACCGACGCTCCAGTTCATCTAATACGGATTGTGCATTCTCGCCCAGGTGCGAGAGCATCACTAATGAGTGAAACCATAAATCAGCGGTTTCATAAATCAGCTTGTCCGTCTCACCACTGAGTTCAGCATCACGTGCCGCCAGAATGGTTTCAATGCTCTCTTCACCCACTTTCTCAAGGATTTTATTCAATCCTTTGTGATGGAGACTGGAAACATAGGATTCCTCTGGTGAGGATTGCCTGCGGGCTTCAAGTACTTCACACAGCTTATTTAATACATTATCACTCATGAATACGCTTCTTTTCTCACGAATAAATGTCCCCGGGGTTTTTTAGGACTGGGTCGACGGTATGCCATTCACCATCGCGTAGTACCCGGTAAAAACAGGATTCTCTACCAGTATGGCAGGCGATGCCGCCTATTTGCTCTATTTGCAGCACGATCACGTCAGCGTCGCAGTCAAGACGGATTTCTTTGACCTGTTGTACATGGCCAGATTCTTCACCTTTACGCCATATTTTTTTGCGCGAACGAGACCAATAAATGGCCCGGTGTTCTTTTGCGGTGAGCGACAGTGCTTCTCGATTCATCCAGGCCACCATTAACACCCTTCCAGTGTCTGCATCTTGCGCCACGGCAGGGAGTAACCCGTCTTCATTCCAGGTGATTTCATCGAGAAAGTTAGTCATGGGCGACATTATGACAGCTATGGCTATAGGGGCAATAATTATAGGGGCAATATGGATTTTTGGTGGTTTGGCCGCCGTCGTTGAGCTAAGAAAGAGAGATGGGCACTTATCTCAGCATCAACAGTAACATGCCCAAACCGGCCAGAATCAGGCTACTGATGGGCATTTGTTGGGCTGTTTCTGCCCAGTGTGGAAATGCGATACCCAGACCTGCGCCTATTAGCGCGGCACCAGTCCAGGTTTTAAGCCGATTTTTTGGTGCAACAGAAGGATTTTTTTGCATGTTTTTTCGGGGTTTTTGGTCACCTGACTGAAGTTTTTCGAGTGTCTGAAAGACCAGTTGAGGGACTTGAGGAAATTGTTCCAGCCACTCTGGGCCATGGCGTTTGAGCTGCTCCATCAGGGCATTGGGCTTGAAGCGTTCCTTCAGCCAGCGTTCTAAAAATGGGTGTGCGGTCGCCCATAAGTCAAGATCGGGGTAGAGCTGCCGTCCCAAACCTTCGATATTGAGTAGGGTTTTTTGTAGTAATACCAGTGAAGGCTGAACCTCCATATCGAAACGACGAGCAGTACGGAACAGGCTAACCAATAGTAATCCGAAGGATATTTCCCTCAATGGGCGCTCAAAGATGGGCTCACAAACGGTGCGAATGGCCGAGGTAAAGTCACCCACATCGGTATTTTCAGGTACCCAGCCAGACAGCACATGGAGTTCAGCTACCTGGCGATAATCACGGCGGAAAATGGCCAGTAGGTTGCGGGCCAGATAATACTGATCAGCTTCGGTCAGCGTGCCGATAATGGCGCAGTCCACCGCCAGATATTTCGGCTGGTCAGGTTTGGTGGCATCGACAAAGATATTGCCGGGGTGCATGTCGGCATGGAAGAAGTTGTGTTCAAATACCTGAGTGAAGAAAATTTCTACACCGCGCTCGGCCAGTACTTTGAAGTTAGTGTTGTGTTGTTGCAGCGTGTCTACATCCGTGACGGGGATGCCATAAATACGCTCCATCACCATCACTTTTTCATTGGTGTGTGACCAGTGAATCTCTGGTACATAGAGCATGGGTGAGCCATCAAAATTACGCCGCAACATGGAGGCGTTAGCGGCTTCCCGCTGTAGATTAAGCTCATCAAAAATAGTGTTTCGGTAGTCTCCGACCACCTCGGTTAAGCGCATCCGACGGCCGTCGATGGTATTGGCTTCCAGCCACTTGGCCATGGAAAGCATCAGCTTGATGTCCTGCTCAATGGTTTTTTCAATACCGGGCCGAATGGCCTTTACGACCACTTCATGGCCATCGGGTAATACCGCCGCGTGGACTTGAGCCACAGAGGCAGAAGCCAGTGGTTCCCGGTCAAATTGCAAGAACAGATTATCGATGCTGTCGTCCAGAGCATCTTCCACTATGGACACAAATTGATCTTTGTCGAAGGGTGGAACGTTGTCTTGCAGGTGATCCAGCTCGTCACAAATGTCAGCTGGAATCAAATCCGGGCGGGTAGAGAGTAGTTGTCCAAACTTGATAAAAATAGGACCCAGATCTTCGAGGGCACAGCGGAGTCGTTCTCCGCGAGGTTGTTTTGGTGCAGGTAAAAATTTATTGGCTTTGAGTAGTAGTCTGACGCTCCGGGGTAATTTCTCTTTATCGAGAAATGTATCCAGCCGATAGCGGGTAGCAATGCGGATAATGGTGGCTAGTCGATTAATTCGTGACAAACTCAGCTATCCTCATTTTTTTGTTTGTTCGTGCCGGGTTTATCAACAGCTTGCTTATCCAGCTGGACCTTTAGTTTATTCACTCGTGCAGCCAATCGGTCTACATCATTGGCCATGTGTTTGACCTCAGTATTAAAGCTGTCTACTTCATTCCGGCTGGGGGTCAGGCGGACTTCTTCCTGGCTAAATTCTGCGGCGACAGTACCAGCTCGTTCCGCTACATGTTGCTGCCAATTGGCGGATGAACGAAGGGCTTCACCAACCAGGTGGGCAGGTACATCACCAATTAACTGAGCCAATGCTGCTTCCCAGTCCACATCCAGGTTTTTCAAAATCTTTTTAATTTGACGGAGTAGGTCATGATCTCCACGTACTTCAACACCGGTGTCAAAAAAGGATACGCGGTCTTGGCCATCGGTCGCCAGTGAAGACAGTGATAAGGCGCTGCCTCGCAAGATGGTGTCTGGTTCACCCTCATACTGTGCCATCAAGGTGATATCTTTTTCACTGTGTACGGCATAAAAGGTCAAGGGGGGGAGGGTGCACTCTACTGCCAACACTTTACCCGAGAGTTCGCCAATGGCATTTTGCGTGGCAGGGTCATATTCAAGCGCCTTATTAATGGCAGCTTCAACGCCCATTAAGGCAGTGCTTTGTAGTGCCTTTAACGGGTTATTTGATAGGAAATCAAAAATCAAGCTTTGAAACCCCGGTGCAGGGCGACAATGCCGCCCGTCATATTGTGGTATTCGGTATTCACAAAGCCCGCTTCATCCATCATGCCCTTCAGGGTTTCCTGATCGGGGTGCATACGAATGGACTCAGCTAGGTATTGGTAGCTGTCCGTATCGTTGGCCACCAGCCCACCAATTTTTGGGAGCAGGTTAAAGGAGTAGAAGTCGTAGGCCTTTTCAAGGAGACCGTTCGTTGGTTTTGAAAACTCCAGAACCAGTAAACGACCACCGGGTTTCAGGATTCGATGCATAGAGCGCAGTGCCAAATCTTTATCAGTGACATTACGTAGACCAAAGGCAATGGTGATGCAGTCGAAGGTATTATCTGGGAAGGGTAGATATTGGGCATCGGCTTGAGCGTAACGCACATTGCCAGCAACACCATTGTCCACGAGTTTGTCGCGACCGACTTTCAACATAGAATCATTGATATCTGCCAGGACTACTTCACCTGTTGGTCCCACCAGTTTGGAGAACTTGGCGGTAAGGTCACCGGTACCACCTGCAATATCAAGCACTCGATGTCCACGTCTTACACCAGAAAGTTCAATGGTGTAGCGTTTCCAGAGGCGATGAACACCACCGGACATCAGGTCATTCATCAGGTCGTATTTGCCTGCTACCGAATGGAAAACATCCGCTACTCGGGAGGCTTTTTCCTCAACGGGAACGGTTTTGAAACCGAAATCAGTGGTTTTGTCGTCTGTCATAGCCGTGTTATTGCCTGCCATCGTTCTAATATTAAGCCCTAAAACTGGGTTTTTAGAGGCCGACATTGTACACCGACCGGTGGCAGGTGTCCTCGTGGCAGAGAGGGTGATTCAGGGTTTCCCTGACTAGGGTCATGAAAGGGCGGCGACCATCAGTCGGGTGAGTTTATATACCGTTCGCGTTTAGACTGTTTCAGTTGGTTCAGGTCAACAATGATGAGTCCATCAACACAGTTAGCAAAGTTAGCATCGATATTGAAACCGGCAAATTGTACACCGCCAGGGTTACTGACTTCGGTGTATTGCTTATAGAGGGTTGGGACACTCAGATTCATATGAGCCAGTTCACTTTTTAATTGCGCGAATTCGGCCTTTTGGTCCTTACCCGGAAATTTTTCTGCCAGTTCTCTGTTTCGCTCAGGGGTAATTTGATAGGGCAGTAAGGGCTCTGCCAGATTTTGGTGACTTGGGTGGTGTTGGCTGTAGAAATAAATCAACATTTCCATGGCCTGCTTGGGATAGGTGTTACTCAGGGTTACCGGGCCGAACAGGTAGCGGTATTGGGGGTTGTTGCGAAGAAAGGCACCAATGCCATACCACAGATAGTCCAGGCTGCGACGTCCCCAGTATTTGGGCTGGACAAAACTTCGACCCAATTCCAGCCCCCGCTCCAAATAGGGCTTCATTAGGGGTGTGTAGTTAAATAATTCACTGGAGTAGAGGTGGTCCTTGCCAAGGGTGTCTACGCAGGGCGATGTATCACAAAACCGATAGGCTCCTGCAATTTCAAGTTCTTCGTTATCCCACAGAATTAGGTGGAAATAGTGGTGATCGTAACGGTCGATGTCCCGTCGGCTTCCTGTACCTTCTCCCACGGCGCGGAAAGAAATTTCCCGCAATCTACCGATTTCACGGATGATGAGTGAATCGGATTGATACTGGTACAGGTAAATCTGTTTTCCATCGCCCGTTTTACCCAGCAGCTCACACTGTTTTACTTCACCCTTCAGCAGGGCCCTATTTTCAGGGTGGGCAATGGCAGTCACTGTGCCAAAAATGCCCGTTCTATTTTGACCAACCCGGTACAAGTGCCGTTTAAATAGTTTGGCCTTTTCTTTCAGTGATACATTAATTTTTTGATAGCTGTCATAACTGATCAGCTCTCCCACTCGGATATCCACACAATTCTGGGCTTGCTTAAACATTTCCCTCACTAGTAACAGGGTTGAAAGCGGTTTAGCCACCAGTGACACACTGTAAAACAGGACAGAGTTACGGCCATCCACAAAAACCGGAAGAATGGGGGACTTGTTGTTAATGGCCATCCGTAGAAAACCACTACGCCAGTCACCATCGCGAATACCCTGTGGACTCAGGCGTGAAACCTCTCCAGCGGGAAAGATGATGATCGCACCATCGTTATTCAGGTGCGTGCGAATAGCGGTTAAATTCTGGCGGCTGGTACTTCCACCCATATTGTCTACGGGTAACAACAGGTTGTGTAACGGCTTCAGTGTATAGAGCAGTTCATTGGCCACCACTTTGACATCTGGACGTGTTTCTCTCACCAGCTTTAGTAAAGCCAAGCCATCAAGGGAGCCAATGGGGTGATTGGCAATAATAACAACCCGGCCTTGAGCAGGAATTCGTAAGCGTTCATGGTCACGAACGGTGTAGCTAAAATCGAAGTAATCCAGTACCTGCTCAACGAAATCAAACCCTTCCAGGTGGGGGTAATCTGCTGCAAATTGCTGAAAGCTTTTTTCTCGAAATAGCATCCGCAGCACACGGATTAATGGCTGTACCAGTCGCGGGTGTCGCTGGTAAAAGCTGGGGTACTTATCCTGAATAAACGTTTCTACGTTGAGCATGGGCTAGTGGCCTCCATTGTCTAGCCAGCTTATCGCTGTTTTATGACAGTTATTTTAATAGTAGATGTCATAAATATTTCAGTATATAGGTATACAGAATATTACATGGTGAAGCGTCTGTCAGAAAAGTAAGGCGAGTTTTTCCGAAAACCAGCAAGTATTAAACAGAGTTTTCTGGGGAAATAAACGTGTTATGGCTGGGGGTTACTGAAGATCAAGGCACCGTCTTCAGAGGGATCTTTACGTAGTGTTTTCTTATCTTTTTTGTAGTCTTGTGGGTTTGTCCAGGGCTCATGGCTGCCTTGTTTCGGCAGTAGGTGTAGGGATCGTTGAATATAGCCTGAAGAGAAGCCTTCAATCCATGGGCGCTCTGGCATATCGTGGTCTTCATCGCGTAGCTGGGGTGTACATTGGCGAAGACCTGATTTATCCATGTGGTTGATGATCGTGCAGGCATACTCTGCAATAAGATCAGCGTGCAGTGTCCAGGATGCATTGATGTAACCGAAGGTTGATATCAGGTTGGGTACACCTGAACACATTATGCCCTTGTAGGTATAGGTGCTGGGAAACGCTACCGTTTTTCCATCAACATCGAATTCTGTACCACCGAGTAAGGCAATGTTGAGCCCGGTTGCGGTAACGACAATGTCCGCCTCAATAGTCTCTTCGGAGGTTAGCTCAACACCTTGCTCATTGAACCTGTCGATATGGCCAGTCACCACAGATGCACGTCCTGAGTTGATCACCTTAAAGAGATCATTGTTTGGCACGATACAAAGGCGTTGGTCCCAAGGGTTGTAGGTTGGCGTGAAGTGGGCCTGAATGTCATAGCCATTACTCAGCTCCTTCCGCACCATTTTTAGCAGGAATCGCTTAACCTTCTCTGGGCGGGTGCGTGTGAGCCGATAAAAAGCCTGTTGGCGAAAAATATTCTTCCAGCGGGTGATGGCATAGGCCCATTTATCAGGCAAAATTTTGCGAAGAATATTGGCAATGGTGTCCTTGTCAGGAAGTGACAAGAGGTAAGTTGGTGAACGCTGAAGCATCACCACATGGCTGGCCTCTTTGGCTAATTCTGGCACGAGTGTTACGGCTGTTGCGCCTGAGCCAATAACGACGACTTTCTTCCCCCGGCAGTCAAAATTTTCCGGCCATTTCTGAGGGTGAATGATCAGGCCCTTAAAGCGCTCTCGACCACTAAAGCTGGGCGTGTGGCCGCTCTCGTAGCTGTAGTAACCTGCACACATCAATAAAAAGTTGCATTTGAAACGGGTAATATTACCTGTGTCGGTACATAGGGTTTCGACGGTCCAGGCTGCGTCTTCACTGGACCAGGACGCTTTAGTTACACGGCGGCCATAGCGGATGTATTGATCGATATTATTTTCTGCGGCAGTTTCTTTTACATAGTTGAGAATAGAGGGGCCATCAGCAATAGCCTTCTCTCCGTTCCAGGGTTTGAAGCGGTAGCCCAGAGTATGCATATCACTATCTGATCGAATGCCTGGATAGCGGAACAGATCCCAGGTGCCACCTATGGCATCACGGGCTTCCAGAATGACGTAACTTTTATTGGGACAGCGGTTCTGTAAGTGGTAGGCCGCGTCGATACCAGAGAGTCCCGCACCAACGATGACAACATCGGTGATCACAACATCACAATTTTCAGTTGTCACAGCGTAATCTTCCAGTTTTAGTCGTAGCCTTAACTAAGGCTGGTTGTAGCCATCGTCCCGGATTAAATCGATCGCTTTTTCGATATTCAGCTCTTCAATGGGTGATGCCAAATAATAGGGTAACTCCACAGCATCTTCGCTAAGTTGGATAATCTTGCCCTCAATCAGCCGCTCAATGACTGAATGGAGTGTTTCTACTAGCTTAGCGGGTGCTTGTTGATACCGGCTACTCATGTAATCCACCAATTCCTGAATGGTATGTTTGCCATCCGCGAGGGATACAACAATACCCATCCACTCATCCAGAGGCGAGCTGGTTTCAGGTTGATAAATGTCTGCCAAGGCGACCTGATTATCTTTGCGGGTGAAAATGGCTGTGCGGTAAAAAAACTGTGTGTTATCCATAGATAGAATCATCTGTGCTCTTGAAAGGTTCTGGCGCTTAATCTAACTGGAAAGCGGGCGATAAACTACGGGTTTTGAACGAAAGTTACCTATTGTTGGTCATAGATCAACAATAACCCTACGGGGTATTTTATTTTGAGACTGTTTGCCATTTTTCAGTGTGTGTACTTCTACCGAACTCACTTTTCAGTGATTTGTAATAGGAATATACTTCGGCACCCATTGAATACAACGATGTTTGGATAGACACGGGTCTCCGATAGACCGGGGCAGCTCGCTTGGAGTAAGTAGAGCTATAAAGTTAATAACTATTATAAAATCAAATGGTTATAATTTTTTCAGAGTGATAAAAATAAGCAGTCGAGCATATCTGGTATATGTTCGTGATTAAGTTATAAGGATTATCTATGAAATATTTGAGTCTCTTGATTGGACTGATGTTCGCCACAGTTTCTTTTGCCAGTACGCTTGAAGAGGGGTACGACGCCATTAGAAGCGGAAAATTGGATGAGGGGTTCGCTATTCTTTCACCACTGGCAGAAAAGGGTGATGCAGAAGCCCAGTATGGTGTGGCGATTCTGTATAAAGAGGGGTGGGGTACTGACAAAAATCTGGAAAAATCTTTTGAGTATTACGAAAAAGCAGCGGAGCAGGGGCACCTTAATGCTATGTTTTATACGGCCGCGGCCTATCAATCCGGTACAGGTGTGACAAAGGATTTTTCTGCAGCCGCCAAATGGTATGAGCAAGCAGCAAACAAAGGCCATGCTGCAGCAATGTATGGGTTGGGAAGTTTGTACTATAACGGGCTAGGTGTAGAAAGGAATGATGCAATCGCTGAGACTTGGATCAATAAATCAGCAGATGCAGGGTTTGCCCTTGCCAGTGAGTTTTTAAAGCAAAAATTTATGAAGTGAGAGGGTTGCTACCTTGGTATCCGGGGCTTCAGGGCATAGGGTCAAATACTACTCTATTGGTTACTCCCAACGCAGTGGCACGATGGCCGTATTGGTATAGGTTATTCAACACTTGTTGACGAATGTAAGCGTGAGTTCAATCGGACTTTTCACGATTATTTAGACGAAAAGAAGAAAGTCGGCCACGTGTCGCTGCGCCGCAAACAATACAT
>JBALVP010000025.1:0-14751 GCA_036961395.1 Porticoccus sp. | reverse complement strand
TTCAGGTAGATGTGGTGGGTTCATCACTACGGATGTTCTATCGAGGTGCTCAGAAAGAGGCTTTTGTGGTCACTGCAAGGGCTGCAGAACTCAATGGGCATATGCTATATAAAGAGCCGGCAGACATGTCCAAGTACCTCCTGTCACCCATGCCTGGTTTGTTAGTGAAACTCTCAGTGCAGGAAGGTGATATCGTGAAAGAAGGCGAAGAGCTGGCGGTGGTTGAAGCCATGAAAATGGAAAATAGCCTGCGAGCATTGGCCGATGGCGTGGTCAAGAAAACTTCTGCCGCTCAGGGTGATAGCCTGGTAGTGGATCAGCCGATTGTGGAGTTTGAGTAAAAAATAAACCTGTTATTCGCGATTGGTGGGTTCAAGGGCTGACCCCTGTTCAATGTGGAAGGTACAATGTTCTCAGCCATGACCGGATCGCTGGAGATAGACAATTCAAATGAGCGTACCGCAGATGACACCAGAGGAGCTCGCAGAGAGTATCCTGTGTGGTGACCGCCGGGCCTTGGCCAAGGGTATTACCTTGGTTGAATCAACTAGTCCAGGCCATCGAGAGCAGGCGTCCCAGTTACTCGAGCTCATCATGCCACATACGGGAAACTCCATAAGGTTAGGTATTTCCGGTGTGCCAGGGGTGGGTAAATCGACCTTTATCGAGTCTTTCGGTAATTATGTTATAGGCCAGGGCCATCGTGTCGCAGTACTTGCAGTAGACCCTACGTCTGCCGTCAGTGGTGGATCCATTCTCGGCGATAAAACCCGGATGGAAACCCTGTCCAGAAATTCCAGTGCCTTTATTCGCCCATCACCCGCCGGTAAAACGTTGGGTGGTGTCACCCGTCGTACCCGAGAAACCTTGTTGCTGTGCGAGGCCGCTGGTTTCGATATTATTTTTGTTGAGACCGTTGGGGTGGGGCAGTCGGAAACGGCTGTTGCAGAAATGACAGATATGTTCTTGCTGATGTTGCTGCCTGGCGGTGGTGATGAATTGCAGGGCATTAAGCGTGGCATTATGGAACTGGCGGATTTGGTGCTGGTCAACAAGTCTGATGGTGATCAGCAGGCAGCAGCCAACCGTACTGTGGCCGATTACGGTATGGCATTACATTTCCTCCATCCTCGGAGCCGGCACTGGCAAGCTAAAGTTCAGTCGTTGTCAGCACTTAAGAATCAGGGCGTCGATGAAGTTTGGCAGTCGGTAGAAGAATTTCGTGAGGCACTAGGTAATACAGGTGAAATAGAGTCACGTCGTGCCGCACAGTCTCGAGCCTGGATGTGGAGTGAGACAGCCGATGCACTCCTGACTGAACTGAAAGAAAGTGATGCAGTGAAGTCATTGGTTGTCAGCTTGGAAAATGATGTTACCCAAGGTCGAATACCTCCGACCATCGCCGCCAGAATGCTCATTGATACATTTCGAAAATAGTGTGGCAATGCGAATTGCTTTGCGCCCACATGACACAGATATTGATTGAATCAAAGGTAACAGAATGATTGGAAACTTGAACCATGTCGCTATTGTCGTCCCTGACTTAGATAAGGCTGTGTCAACCTACCGCGATGCTTTGGGTGCAAAAATATCCGCCTCAAATGATTTACCTGAACATGGTGTGCGAGTGGTGTTTGTGGAATTGCCCAATACCAAAATCGAATTATTATTACCCATTGGTGACAACTCGCCGGTGGCAAAATTTCTCGATCGCAACCCCGATGGTGGTATGCATCATATCTGTTATGAAGTAGAAGACATTCAGGCTGCACGGGATAAACTGATTTCGGAAGGTGCACGTGTTTTGGGTAACGGCGAGCCTAAAATCGGAGCCCATGGCAAGCCGGTACTCTTTCTTCACCCCAAGGATTTTTGTGGCACATTAGTTGAGTTAGAGCAGGTGTGAACTGAACATATCTAGTCGGTTATGGAGGGGGCTTGGTAAAAAATGCGGTTGTTGCGGTGCCCTTAAATAACCTTGCCGTTATTTAAAATATTTTTTGGATCAAACAGTTGCTTCAACTGTTGCATCACCTCAATTTCAACTTTATTTCGACTGAAGTGCAGGTAAGGTTTTTTCTCCAGACCAATACCGTGCTCCCCCGATATGGAGCCCCCTCGGTTTTGTAGGGGTGCGTAGACTGCGTGTTCGACAGCTTCTTTTCTTGCGGTGGAATCATCACTGAGTTGTACTGCCACATGTAGGTTGCCATCACCCAGATGCCCCAGAATGCCTAAAAACAAGTTATTGTTAATGGCATTTAAGTTTTTCTGCATGTCTTCCAGATAACTTTCCATTTCACTGATCGGTAGGCTGATGTCAAACAACACCATGGGTTGGTAGGACATCAATGCTGGGATATTATCCCGAATGGCCCACATGGCTTGCTGTTGTTTTCCCGATTCAGCAAGTACAGCATCTATTATCAGACCTTCCGATAGGGCTGTGTCCAGAGCTTGTAGAAACTGTTCGCTATCGGATTCCTGATGAGTGCCTGTCGACTCAATCAAAATATAAAGAGGGTAGTTATCAGGTAATGGCAGCTTGCCCATGTCGTTGCTCATAGGGTGACCCATATGATTACTATGGCAGGCGATGGCATAGTAGCTATGCCACATGGTTTCGAAGGCACTGAGTTTGCCTCCTAGGGATTTTTCCATGTGGTTTAGCAGTTTGGCCATGCTAGAAAACTGATCAGTGGCGACCAATGCTGAGGTGCAAACTGGCATTTTCGGTCGCAGTCGCAATACGGCGCGGGTAATAATGCCGAGTGTTCCTTCGCTGCCAATAAACAAATGTTTTAAATCGTACCCGGCATTGTTTTTTAACATCTGATTCATCGAGCTAAGAACGCGTCCGTCTGCCAGCACGACTTCCAGCCCAAGTACCTGTTCACGCGCCATGCCATAGCGAATAACCTGGTTTCCACCGGCATTGGTGGCGATATTGCCACCGATAGTGGCGGTGCCACGTGCACCCAAATCTAGAGCGAAAAATAAATTATTGTCATCAGCATTATCTTGTACGACTTGAAGGGGGACCCCAGCTTGAACGGTCATGGTTCTGTTGGTGGTATCAACGGCCTCAATAGTGGTCATTCTTTCCAGTGAAATGACTAGCTCATTTTCTCCAGCAGCACAGCCTCGTGTCATATTGGTACAGCCACCATGAGTGACCACTTTCTGTCCTGACGCATGGCAGAGTTTCATGATTTCGCTGAGTTCATCAGTATTTTCTGGGCGGATAATGGCCGGAGCCTGGCATTCTTGCGCACCCCAGCCATCGGTAGCCCGCTGAGTGCCTCCCTCTATAAGAAGGCCTTCCGGGCCGACCAGTGTTTGTATTTTGTCTAAAAGTGAATCCATGGCCTGCTAGTTACTTTTGTGGAGAACAGGTATTAGAGGAGAGAAATAAGGGTAAACAGTATCCTTCGCTGAGTATGTTGGCAACTTATGGCGGTAAGCGGTGGTGATGTAAGGCGGTTTTATGCGTAGGGTTAGGTGTAGCTTTCTTCAAAGGCTTTAATAAAGTCATTGAGTAGGTGAGCGGGCAAATCATTAATGCCTGCTGCAGCCTCTCGGCCGCCGCCAGTGGGAAATTTCCGACAAAGGTCAGCGGCACCTTTTTTATTGTTCAAGGGCGCGCGTACGCTCACCAAATAGTGACCATTGTTTTTTTCGGTTAATACGGCGTGGGCACGATTTGGGTGATCGTTGGTGAGGTCATTACTGAAAACACCACTGACTCGCCTGGCCCAAGGCTGGTCTGGCAGGGTAAATATGGCTGTCTGTGTTGTGATTTTTTCCGGATTAATATTTTTGGCAGATGACATGTCTGAGTGATAGCCATTTTCAAGCTTTTCAAAGTGCTCTCGGCCGTCACGGATGAAGTCTAGGGGGTTGGTGTAGGTACTGACTAGCCGAAATAGCTCATCGGGTTTGAAATGCAGATCATCAAGGTCTGATCCGTAGCCATTATAGTTAATATAGATGCCGAGATTTTTTAGCTGTTCTAGCTGGGTTTCATTGGGATCCAGATTTTTGGCGAGACCTTGAGCGCTTTTGTTCAGGTTGTCACCATAGGCACCAACCACGGCCCAAGCAGTATGGGCACCCTTGAGGTAAGTGTTGACCAGCAGGCTGGTACAGACATCAGGCGCTTCATTGATGATACTGGTCAGCTTGGGTGATACCGGAATATCTCCGGGAAAGTGGTGATCCACATAAAGAATATCTGTACCAGCGGCCAATAGTCGGGTCAGATCAGCATGGTTTTTGTCCATGGAGACATCGAGCACAGTGATGCGGTCACCGTTTTTAGCCTCAACGCGTTTTAACAGGTTGATATCACGTTTCACACCGGTAATGAGTGTGACTTCACGGGGTTCGGCAAGCCTGAGCTGGGTGAGTGCACAGATGCCATCGGCATCACCGTTAAACACATCGAAATTGGCCATGATGCTACCGACTAGTTAGTTGGTGAGAGTAAGGAGGCAAAAAGTGCCCCCTGTTCTCATGGTGACGACCCGTGTTGTTATCCGTTTTCAGATTGATAGTAGTCCATCAGAATCTGAGCAACTTCGGGGCGAGAAAACTCCGGTGGAGGCGCAATTCCTTCTCCAAGTATCTGACGGACTTTAGTCCCCGAAAGAATCACGAAATCATCTTTTTCGTGGCCTTCAGCTTCGTTCATCATGACTACTTGGTTTAATTTTTTGGAGTAGGCGGTGTGATCAGCACGGAAGATTTCGATATCTAATGATCCTTCGGGGACTTTTTCATCGAAGATCGTTTGGGCATCAAAAGCACCGTAGTAGTCGCCAACACCTGCGTGGTCACGACCTACAATCAAGTGAGTGGCACCCATGTTTTGACGGAACACAGCATGGAGTACAGCTTCACGGGGTCCGGCATAGAGCATGTCAAAACCGTAGCCAGTAACCATGACCGAATTTTTCGGGAAGTAGAGTTCCACCATTTTGCGAATACAGGCATCGCGAACAGGTGCAGGAATATCACCTTTTTTCAGTTTGCCAAGCAGCATGTGAACCACAACACCATCTGCATCAAGGCGCTCCATGGCCATACGGCACAGTTCTTCATGAGCGCGGTGCATGGGGTTGCGAGTTTGGAAGGCAACTACTTTTTCCCAGCCGCGCTCGCTAATCTCATTGCGGATTTCAACGGCAGTTCGAAACGTATCGGGAAAGTCATTCTGGAAATAGCTGAAGCTTAAGACTTGAATTTTGCCAGAGATCAAGTGGTTTCCCAGAGAGGTAAAGGTGGCGATACCAGGATGTTCTGGGTCAAGAGTACCAAAAATCTCCTTAGCCATTCCTTGTATCTGTTCATCGGTAACTGTTTCGATATTGTCCACGTCCATAATGGCCATGACCGGGTTGCCCTCGGTATTGGGGTCACGCAGGGCGATACGGCTGGCGCCTTCAATACCACTGATATCCTTAGTCAGGTTCATGATGGGCGCTGGCCAGAAAAGACCACCGGTGGTATGCAGGTTTTCGGCAACACTCAATGAGTCTGCTAAATTCATGTAGCCTTCAAGTGGATTAAAGTAACCGGCCCCCAGCATCACTGCATTGGCTGCAGCAGCAGAGTTGAGCATCAGTGTAGGAAGAGACTCTGCCTCGTGCATCAATTGGTGGTGTTTTTCCGTGTCATATACAAACAACGGGTTCAATGTGTCTGAGCCGTGGGGCTTGATCACTATGGATTCTCCTGTGGTTGGGCTTGGCTATTTGTTTCGTTAGTCTTGGTCAGTTGGGTTATTACCTGCCTGCCAAGAATCCATTATTTTCAAGATAATGGGTAATCATTGCGACTTCTTCATCCAGTGTTGTTTGGTCTGTGTGTAGATGGATTTCGGGATTTTCCGGGGCTTCGTAGGGGTCGTCAATACCTGTGAAGTTTTTAATTTCTCCGGCACGTGCTTTTTTATACAGCCCCTTAGGGTCACGTTTTTCTGCTTCCTCAAGGGAGCAGTCAACAAACACCTCAATAAAGTCAACACCAGCTTCATCATGGAGTTGACGAACCTTATCGCGATCTTCTCGATAAGGGCTTATAAAACTGGACAGTGCAATGGTGCCTGAGTCTACAAATAACTTGGCAATTTCACCAATACGGCGGATATTTTCTGTGCGATCTTCAGCGCTGAATCCCAGGTTTTTGTTAATGCCGAGACGAATATTATCGCCATCAAGCCGGTAGGCGAGCTTGCCGCGTTCATAGAGTGCACTTTCCAGAGCCACCGCCACGGTGCTCTTGCCGCTACCGGATAAACCGGTAAACCAGATAGTCGCACCTTTTTGACCCATGAGCCGATGACGGTCTTCCCGAGTGATGTCCCCCTCGTGCCAGTGTACATTCGTAGCCTTCATTTCGGTCATGATTTGCTCCCTTATTAATAATTATATCGTCGTGATTTGAGGGTTAATTTGTATCCCCAAGACATCCGTTTAACACAAAGTGCATACACTTTGCGGTTATCTCATTGAGTGCCAATTTGGAGTCACGAGTGAGCATGGCTCCCCAATAATTGCACAACCCTATTAAAGAGAGTGCGGCAAAATGACAATCGAGACTTTTGTTGAGAATACCGCTGTGAATGCCCTCAATAAGAATGTCTTCCAGCTGTTGGCGGTATCGCGAGCCAAGTGTTTTAAGTTTTTCGCGCTTTTCCTCGGGCAAATATAACCGCTGCTCATTATGAACTTTTAATGCTTCACTATTTGAGCGGTAGCTGGCTAGATGGGCACTAATAGCAGCGGTTAGCTTTTCTTTTAGTGGTTGCACCTGTTTGGATATCTGTTCCATTTTGTCCACATAGTCGCGAAGCGCGGCTAGGCACACTTCTTCCAGAGCGGCTTCCTTCGATGTGAAATAATAGTAGAGGCTTCCCTGTTGGATACCCATGCGTGAAGCAATATCTTGTGTGCTTGCACCGTGATAGCCCTTTTCAGCAAAGACTGAAGCGGCTGCTTCTATCGCCTTTTGGTGTTGCTGATGGTAGCGGGGGGTATTTTGGCTGTCAGGGTTCATGGCATGAGCACTAATTCTATAGAGGCATAGAATCTATAGGTTTATAGAAAAAAATCAATGATACAGACAAAGTTTTGTGAAAAAAGTTGATTCGTGGTGGGTTTTCTACGGTGTGGTAGCTAGTGAGGGGTAGGCTTAAAGTGAGGGTAGGCTTAAAATTGGCGCACCCGAGAGGATTCGAACCTCTGACCTCTGCCTCCGGAGGGCAGCGCTCTATCCAGCTGAGCTACGGGTGCCTGAGAGGCCGCAATAGTATAGGTTCCACTATCATTAGTCTATTTCTGAGGCCGTGGTTTGAGGAGAACCATGTATGCTTTCTGGCTTGATCATTGAGTTATACTTAGACTCACACAGCAACCTTTAAATGAAAAGCTAGAATGACACTAAAAGCGGGATCAAAAAGCCTTATTGTTGTCGGACTATTCCTGATATCAGGTTGTTCTTTGTTTCAGACCCAGGTTTCTCCTCCAGAGGTACAGGTGTGCCCACCACCAGTATGTAAACCTACATCCTGTCCGGCGCCAACGGTCATTGAGAAGATTATCATCAGTCCTGTTCCGATTCCTAGTCAGCAGATAGGGGGCGAGTTGAATTTGCCTATTGTCGGGGGGGTAGAGTCGGTAGTGGTTGAGCCATCAGGCTTCAAATATGAGGCACGTATTGACACAGGTGCAGGGTCTTCCTCCATTCATGCAGAAAACATTCAGCTGATAGAGCGAGATGGCAAACGGTACGTTCAGTTCTCTCTGTTGAACCCTGAGACCCACGAGCCGATTGAACTGGAAAGGCGCTTACGCCGTAAGGTGTTGATCAAGCAGCAGGAGGGAGAGTGGGAGCGCCGGTACGTCATCAAGCTTTGGTTAACACTTGGCGAAATAAGGGAGTTGGTAGATGTCACTCTCTCCAATAGGGCTGGTTTTGAGTATTCAGTCCTTGTGGGACGTAACCTATTGACAGATACAGCCATTGTTGATGTCAGCCAACAGCACATACTGAAGTAACAACACATGTCTTCTAAAGTACAAATCAGTTTAGTTGCGGGGATATTAATCTTCATCGGTTTAGGGTTGGCCCTCTACAAAAAAATTGAACTTGGATTCCCCCTGTTGCCCGGTCAGAGACAAGCAGTTTGGACCCTCGAGTCAAAAATCAGTTTTAAGCCCGTAGGTGGTCCCGTAGAGATTTCTCTGGCACTGCCTGGTTCACAAGCAGGATGGGTGGTGTTAGATGACCATTTTGCCTCATCAGGCTTTGGGTTTACGGTGATGGCGACTAATGGAAACCGGTATGCTCAATGGACACGCCAGTCCTTGGAGAGACCAACAACACTTTATTATAAGCTTCAAATTTACCGAGCTGACAATGTCAGATTGGGTGATAGCCCTGTGCCTGAAATCGTCCCTCCAGAGCTCACAGCGGATCGCCTAGCGGCGATGGAGCGAGTTGTGGCATCGTTGCAAGAGCGTTCTTCCGGACCTGTCAGTTTTACTGCCTTACTACTGCAACAGTTGGTTCAGGGGCAAATGGATCAAGATGCCAAATTTTTATTTGGTAGCAGGGAGGAGAGCAAGTTGGCCGTCGTGATGGATATCCTGGGGTTTTCGGGTATTCCTTCACAGCGAGTGCGGGGTGTGTTTCTGGAAGATGGTCGCCGTCGTCAGCAAATAAAAAGCTTAGTTGAAGTATTTGATGGAGAGCAGTGGCATATTTTTGATCCCAAGACAGGGCAGCCAGGTTTACCAGAAAATTTCTTTGTTTGGCGAAGGGGTGGGGCATGGGTGCTGGATGTAGTGGGAGGTAGTAGTTCTCAACTGGAATTTGCCATTGTTAAGAATACCCTCCCAATCAAGACCGTATTGTTTATGGAACAGCACGTGGGAGAGCAACCCTTATTAGACTTTTCTATCTACTCCCTACCGGTAGAGCAACAAGGTGTCTTCAAGGGGTTATTGTTGATTCCTGTAGGTGCTCTTGTGGTGGTGCTTCTTCGAGTGTTGGTTGGTATTCGGACCTCCGGAACCTTTATGCCAATTCTGATTGCACTAGCATTTATTCAAACTACGCTACTGACTGGGTTGGCAATTTTCTTGACGGTAGTTGGCGCGGGTTTGTGGATTCGTTATTACCTGTCACACCTTAATTTACTGTTGGTTGCGAGGATCACCGCTGTGGTTATTGTGGTAATTTTCTTAATGGCGGCTCTTAGTATTGTGAGTTACAAGCTTGGCTTTGCCCAGGTGATGACAGTGACCTTTCTACCCACCATTATTCTTGCCTGGACCATTGAACGAATGTCGATTCTCTGGGAAGAAGAGGGGGGGCATGAAGTGTTGGTGCAGGGTGGGGGTAGCCTGTTAGCAGCTATTTTGGCTTATCTGTTGATGTCCACTGCATTGATTGAACATCTTACCTTTAACTTTCCCGAGCTGATGATCAGTTTACTGGGCGTTGTGCTTCTCATCGGAAAATATTCTGGTTATAGGCTGTCTGAGTTGTACCGGTTTCGTGATCTAGGTAGGCCTGACAAATGAGATGGATTAAGCCGCGAGAATTACGAGAGCAGGGTGTTCTTGGTATGAACAGCCGTAATATTGATTATATAGGACGAGCTAATGACAGAAGTCGTTACCCTCTGGTAGACAATAAACTGAAAACCAAACGGGCTGCTCAACAGTATGGTATGTCAGTCCCAAAGCTGTTTGGTGTGGTGGAAATTCAACATGAGGTTCAGACCCTTGAGTCGCTGTTAGAAGGGCTGGAGAAATTTGTTATCAAACCAGTCCAAGGGAGTGGAGGGAAGGGCATTCTGGTCATCTCTGAGCGCCGTGGAGATGACTTTGTTAAATCTACCGGGACCATTGTAAATTTGAGGGATGTAAAGCGTCATACCTCCAATATTCTCAGTGGACTTTATAGCCTGGGTGGTCGTCCCGATGTGGCGATGATCGAAGATATGATCGATTTCGATCAAATGCTTAGTAACTACAGTCACGAAGGCGTGCCCGATATTCGAGTTATTGTTTATCGCGGATTTCCCGTGATGGCTATGATGCGTTGTTCGACCCATGCTTCTGATGGCAAGGCCAATTTACACCAGGGTGCGGTCGGGGTCGGTATTGATATTGTGACTGGGCACAGCCTTTATGCCGTACAAAATAACCAGAAGGTTGATCAACACCCAGATACCGGATTTCGCTTTGACGAACTGGAGCTGCCTCATTGGGATGAGGTGCTTCACTTGGCAGCAGGTTGTTTTGAAATGACAGAACTTGGTTATTTTGGCGCAGATATTGTGTTGGATAGAAATAGCGGCCCCGTGATACTGGAGCTTAATGCCAGACCGGGCCTTGCCATTCAGATCGCCAACCAAGTTGGATTAAGAAAGCGTTTGCATATGGTTGATGATATGCGCCCCATTAAGCGAGGTGTGGAAGAACGCGTCCAGCTGGCCACGCGGATGTTTGGTGTGACAATGGTTTGAGGGCTATAGCTTGAGGACCATGGCTCAGCGCTATCGGACTCCGTCTATTTCCTTGTTCACGACTGGAATTTATACAGCTATAATGCGCCACTGACTTACATGCGCCACTGACTCTTGGTCATTGGTTGTAAATACGAATACTAAAAATACTATGGAGGCCAGAATGAGCCAATTAACAAAAGCAGGTATTGCAGCTGTTGCACTGACATTGGTGTTGGGCATTGCAGGTTGTAGTTCTGAGAAAGAGGAACTGAATCTCACAGCAGAGCAAGAGAAGGGTATGTCCGAGCGCCTTGCTCCTGTAGGTGAAGTGGTACTGGAAAAAGATGTTGCTACTGTAGCACCTGTTGCCGCTGCTTCTGGCCCCCGTTCTGGTGAAGATGTTTTCAACAAGAGCTGTACAGCCTGTCACTCCACCGGTGCTGCTGGCGCACCTAAAGTGGGTGTTGCTGCTGATTGGACAGCCCGTGTTGACCAAGGTATGGACACACTTTATGCCAATGCGATTAATGGTGTTCGTGGTATGCCACCAAAAGGGTTGTGCATGGACTGCTCTGATGATGAATTGAAAGCCACTGTTGATTACATGCTGGAGCAGAGCAAGTAGCTTTCCAGTGAATTAAAAAACAGCCTAGTGAATTAAAAAACCGCGCTTTTGGCGCGGTTTTTTTTGGCTGCGATTGTTAGTATGGCCATGATGGTTGATATGGTGTGATTGATTTTCGTTGGGTCAGCATCCTAGGTTGGCTTAGAAAACTTGGCTCAGATAACAA
Organism: Porticoccus sp.; assembly: GCA_036961395.1. Lineage (GTDB taxonomy): Bacteria > Pseudomonadota > Gammaproteobacteria > Pseudomonadales > Porticoccaceae > Porticoccus. Next base: position 3,438 of record JBALVP010000025.1, on the reverse strand, counting down.
AGTAGAGGTAGTCCCCGCTTCATGTCTTCGTGTCATGGTTTGATTCTGGCTGGTGGTCTGTCGACTCGAATGGGTACGGACAAGGCTCAGCTGAGCCGTAATCAACAGACAATGTTGGAGTATACGCAGTCCTTATTACGGTCACTTGGGCTCGAAGTCCTGATCAGTGGCGGTGATGATGGTGTACCTGATTTGGTTCCTCAGTCTGGCCCGCTTGGCGGGGTCTATACGGTGATTAAAGAATGCCAGGTGGATGCACTGTTAATCGTGCCCGTGGATATGCCTCTATTGACTCCCTTAGTACTACAACACTTGATTAGTATGGGTGAAGCGTCGGAATCTGCTGTTTGCTACGAGGATTGTTATTTACCCCTGTATTTGCCCGTTAATGCGGTGCTATCAGATTACCTGGATGCAGTGTTTGCCGAGGGATCAACTATGCCTCGTTCTGTAAAAAAACTGCTTGCTGCTGTAAATGCGGTGCAATTGCCAGTGACTGAGCCCACGCTACTGGTTAATACCAATACCCCTGAAGAGTGGCTATCAATCAAACCATTAATTGAGACTGATGATGCTGAGTGATCAGGAAAAAAAGCGTTATAGCCGTCATCTGTTATTAAGTGATATTGGTGAGCAGGGGCAGCTAAAACTCTCCCAATCAAAAGTACTTATTGTCGGCCTTGGTGGGCTGGGTTCTCCTGTGGCACTCTATCTAGCGGCAGCAGGTATTGGGAAATTACTGATTGCGGATGGTGATAGTCTCGATGTCACCAACCTTCAGCGACAGATACTGTTTGATACGGACGGTGCCGGAGAGCCAAAAGCCGACCTGGCTGAAGAAAGGTTGTCAGGACTGAATCCGGAAGTTGACCTAGAGGTCATTGACCACGCGCTCACAGAGGAAGACCTCAAAGAGTATGTCCCCGACGTAGATCTTGTTCTGGATTGCAGTGATAACCTTAGCACTCGCAAAGCAGTAAACAGGGTTTGTGTTGAAGAACGTATTCCACTGTTATCAGCGGCGGCCATTCGTTGGGAGGGTCACCTGATGTTGTTTGATTATCGCCAGCCAGAAACACCCTGTTACGAATGCTTGTATCCACCGGATGCGGCTGAGCCAATATTAAACTGCAGTACCAGTGGGGTCGTTGGTCCGTTGCTGGGTATTTTGGGCTCCATGCAGGCGCTGGAGGCGATCAAGTTGTTACTGGGAATGGAGTCAGATATTAATGGAAAGCTAATGATGTTTGATGGCAAGCACCATCAGTGGCAGACCTTTCGTATCCAGAAAAAGGCGGATTGCCCAGTTTGTAGTGTTAGTTAAAACTTAGTAGTAAGCTCTCAACCTGTTGTTAATGAGTAAAAATCTTTTAATTTTTTACATGATTCTCCCCTTAACGCGGTATAGATACATTGAAATTGATTGACAATAGGACTGATCAGTCCATAATCAATTTCATGACTTCAGGAAGACCCAGAGAATTTGACATCGATCGAGCGCTAGAGGCTGCCACACGGCAATTCTGGGCAGCGGGCTATGAGGCAACATCACTTCAAGACTTACTCAAGACAATGCGTTTGTCTAAAAGCAGCCTGTATCAGACGTTTGGCAACAAACACGAACTGTTTGTATGTTGCATCGATCGCTATCAGCAGACCATGGTCAGTGTGCTGAGTGAGCAATTGGCTAACAGTAGTTCTGTGGAGCGATTTCTGCACGACTTCCTTGAAGGCGTTATTTCTCAAGCAAAAAATTGTAGTACACGCAAAGGCTGTTTTCTGGTGAATACCGCCAATGAGTTATCTCAGCGAGACCCTGTTATTGCCAAAGCTGTGTCTGGTGGCATTGGCAATGTTGCCGAAGTATTTCGTCAGGCCATTGAGCAGGGTAAACAGCAGAAAGAACTTGATTCTGCACTACCGACTGAAAATTTAGTGGACTATTTTATGACCTCCGTGAGTGGTCTCCGAACAATGGTAAAAGCGGGGGCTGATATAGCGTCACTTCATCCAGTTGCGCAGTTAATCATGAAGACACTTTCTGGAAATAAGCCTGCCTATCAATAACTGAATCGCTAATAACGGACCCCCTAGAAAAAAAGGTGTAAATTTTTTTGAACAATTATGGACTGATAAGTCCCGAATCTTAAACAAAGGAAATTACGATGAAATCAGAATATAAAATCTCATTGCCACCGGTCACCATCGAAGTTGCTGGTGATTCAGTAAAAAGTACTTTAGAGCAACAGCAAGCCAATTTTGGTTTTTTGCCCAATATGTATCAGACCATGGCGAATTCACCGGCCATGTTAAAAACCTACCTGTTCGGCTATGAGCAGTTTCGCACAGAGAGTGACTTCACTTCCTGTGAGCAAGAGGTAGTCTTCATAGTGCTAAGTCGTGAAAATGGCTGCGAATACTGTGTGGGCGCACATAGTTTTATTGCTGACAATATGTCAGGTGTGCCAGCCGAGGTAACAGATGCCATCCGTGATAGAAGCACTATTGGTGATTCAAAATTACAGGCATTGGCCACCTTTACCAAGGTGTTACATGACACAAGAGGCTTGCCCACAAGGGCAGACGTTGAAGGTTTTATTGGGGCGGGTTACACAGAGAAAAATATTCTCGAAATTATTCTGGCGATGTCAGTGAAAACCCTGAGTAATTATTCAAACCATGTTTGTCAGCCAGAACTGGATGATGTCTTTTCAGGCCGAGCTTGGCAAGGGTAGCTCGAAGGATAGCTAGCATATATTAATTACACCATCTCTCCCTTTATAAATGGCCTCGCTCCCCTAGAGGCCAAAACCTTTAGCCCGGTGGTTCATCCCACCGGGCTTTTTTTTCCGCCATACAGCCTACTAACAACAATAGGGTGATTAAAATTTAACAGTCAGCTGTAACCATGCTTTTTGAGTATCGGTGCTGTGCTCATCGGCATTGTAGTTAGCGTACTTAAACAGCAGGTGAACATTTTTTTGGATCTGTTTGGCAACGACAAAGTCAATCTCATCACCGTAATCAGCGCTACCTTCATCAGCTTCAAAATCATGGTAGATCACGCCAACTTTTGCGCCCATAACTTTGGTAAATACTGAGGCGTATGTATCTTCAATACCATCACCAGGGGTAGTCAGGAATTTGTCAGCAAAGCCCTGGAATTTGTGCAAGGTAGCAAGAGGCGTAGAGAAAGAGCCTTTATCATCGTCAGCACCTAACACTTCAAGGCCTACCTTACCGGTGATGCCCATGGCTTGAACGCCAGCTTCTACTGTGTAGTAGTCTGCATCAAAGCTTTTGCTGCTATCTTTATAGTCAGATTGGCGTGCGTATTCAGCGGTGTAGAGGAGCTTGGTCTCATCACCTTGCGAACCGGTAAACCGTGCACCAAATGTTTGAGTAGATGCATCGGGTATATCGTCAACATCAAGCAAG
>JBALVP010000024.1:0-15074 GCA_036961395.1 Porticoccus sp. | reverse complement strand
GGTTCCCATGCTTCCGGTGGTTAAGGGCGATGCTGCTGCCGCCAAGATCATCCTACTCAATATTATTGCTCTTGTAGCAGTGTCACTATTACCCGGCTTCTATGGCATGGGCTGGATTTATCTGACAGGTGCTTCAATCGGCGGTGCCTACTTTATCTATAAAGGTATTCACCTAGTTCGGAATCCAAATCCAAAAACAGCCCTTCGCTGCTTTCTCGCATCATTGGTACAATTGACAGTATTGTTAATCGCCGCGATGATTGACCCCCTACTCATTGGGTAATTCATTAATGAAACCACTATCTCGGTTACTGACCCTGCTAACATTTCTGCTGGGGACAACAGTCGTCGCCGAAGAAATCGCGATGCAACAGCATCAGCACAAACCTGCACCAACCTTTGACCGAAAAACCGCTCTGGATACCAGTCAATCCGCTATTGGTAATCAGTTAGAGGAATATCATTTCTTTACCAGCTTGGGGGAGAAAAAAAAGCTCAGTGACTACCGCGGAAAACCACTGGTTATCAGCCTGATTTATACCTCTTGCTTCCATATCTGCCCAACCACGACCAAACATCTTGATAAGGTTATGGGTAAAGCACAATCTGTCCTGGGAGAAGACAGCTTTAATGTTGTCACTATCGGTTTTGATTCAAAAAATGATACAGCTGATGCCATGCGAATTTTCGCCAAACAGCAGTCAGTCAATGAAGACAACTGGGATTTCCTGGCCACTGATAAAGAAACTATTCTCCAATTTTCTAAACAGCTTGGTTTCCAGTTTTTTCCCTCGCCCAATGGCTTTGACCATCTGGTTCAAACCACCCTGCTAGATGAACATGGGGTCGTCAATCGACAAGTCTATGGTGTCCAGTTTGAAACGCCACACCTTGTGGAGCCACTTAAGCAACTGGTTTTTGGTGAAAAAGCAGACCAATCACTTTTTCAACAAATTACTGACAAGGTTCGTCTATTTTGCACCGTGTACGACCCCTATTCCGACTCTTATAAATTTGATTACTCAATTTTTGTCGGGCTCTTTATTGGACTCACCATCGGTGGATTGATGATCATTCTCTTTATCAGAGAGTGGCGTTACACTCATGCGGACCGGAACAAGTAATACTCAGGGATAAAATGTAGTGATCAAAATTTTTGAGCGTATAACGCTCAGCCTGTTCCAGTTTTTGGAAAGTACCTTTAACCAAATTTTTGGTGAGCGCTGGAACCCCTGGTATCAGCTAGGGGCTCTCTCTTTTTACTTTTTCTGGGTAGTAACGGTAACCGGTCTCTACCTGTTTATCTTTTTTGACACCAGTATCAATGGTGCCTTTGAATCCATGGAGTCCGTCACCAATAACCAGTGGTTTGCCGGTGGTGTTATGCGCAGTTTGCACCGCTATGCCTCAGATGCCATGGCGATAACGGTTACCCTTCATTTGCTACGAGAATTTGGTCTTGGGCGCTTCCGTGGAGCACGCTGGTTTTCCTGGTTCAGTGGCGTCCCGTTACTATGGCTATTATTTGCATCTGCAATCGGTGGGTACTGGCTAGTTTGGGATCAACTTGCTCAATATATCTCTGAAATAACCACTGAGTGGTTTGGCTGGCTGCCGTTTATCGGTGATTCACTGGCGCGTAATTTTGTTTCAAACCAAACCCTGAGTGACCGCTTCTTTTCACTTCTGGTCTTTATGCATATTGCCATTCCGCTATTTCTACTAGTGGGTATGTTTATTCATATCAAACGGATTAAATTGGCAAAAACCAGCCCTCCCAAAGGCCTTGCTCGCGGTACTCTTGCAGCTTTGATTCTACTGTCACTGATCAAACCTGCTGTCAGCATGGATAAGGCCGACATGTCGGTCTCGGTCACAGCTATTGACTTGGACTGGGTGTACATGAATGTTTACCCACTCCTGGACAGCTGGGGCTATGGCGCTGTTTGGGCGCTCCTGGTGGGTCTTTCCGGGTTTCTAGCGGTTCTCCCATGGCTATCCCCTGATAAGAAAAAAGCCATGCGTGCTGCCGAGGTCAACCCCGATAACTGCAATGGCTGTAGCTGGTGTTATCAGGACTGTCCTTTTGAAGCCATCACCATGATTGACCATGAATATAAAAAGGGACAAATGCAGGCTCAGGTTGACCCAGACTTGTGCACGGCCTGTGGTATCTGTGCCGGCTCTTGCCCATCGGCAACACCGTTCAGGCATGTTGATGAACTAATATCCGGTATTGAAATACCCGACTTCTCAATAGAGCATCTACGACAAGAAACACATAAAAAATTAGACTCACTCTCCGGCAATCAACGTTTGGTGGTGTTTGGCTGTGATCATGCGCTAGATATGGATGCAATCGCAGATGAACAAACAGCGGTTATCACCCTACCCTGCGCCGGTCTACTTCCCCCCTCCTTTGCCGACTATATTTCTCGACAGCCGGAAGTAGATGGAGTGATGGTCAGTGGCTGCTGTAGTGAAGACTGCTACTTCCGCAAAGGTACTGAATGGACAGAACAGCGTTTTCATCGTGAACGATTGCCACACCTTCGAACCAAAGCCGGGAAGCAAAAAGTGAAGCTATTCTGGGCCGGCCCTAAGGAAGAAGAAAAACTGCACACGGCTCTGACTAAATATCGCGCTGAGCTAGCTTTTCATAAGGCGGAAGAAACGGAAGGAGCTGGCTTTGATTAATTGGAAATTCTGGGTCGGCCAAGCACTTTGTTACAGCCTGTTTATCGCATTTATTGGATACTTCTCCAATTCGCCGGCATACCAACGCTTTCCTGAACAACAGGCAACTATCAAACTTAGCCTTCGTCATGCAGGCAAAATTCTTGGTGAATGTCGTGAACGCAGTAAAGCAGAGCTGGCCCAGCTACCGCCCAATATGCGTATTAGCAAAGTTTGCCCACGTGAACGCTCATCATTACAGCTGGATTTACTGATTAATGATGAAATAATTTATAGCAAAAAAATAGCTCCTCGCGGTATACATGGGGATGGTCTATCCTCGGTGTACTTTCGCTTACCTGTAGACTCGGGAGAAATTAATCTCAAAGTACGGATGAAGGATCACGTAGACCAGAAAGACTACCCTTACCAACTAGAGAAAACCTTGCAGTTGTCTCCCGCTCAGGTTCTTGTGATCGATTTCGATGCAAAGGAAGGAAGCTTTATTATTTTATAAAGAGCCCTTGCCTCAAGATTTGTTGTATTAGTATTTTGAGCGGTTTAATCGATGTCGCTTTGTCCCATGATGGCATCACCCACCAGAGCTGTGCTGAAGAAAGCGTTGTAGCATCTCAAAGCTACCCAGTGTTAAAACAAAAATGATAACGAAATAGATGATACTACGGCTTTTGAAGGGTGCTCCCCGTCGAGCCTCCAACTGACGCAACAACCAGTCAGAGAACAGGTAGAGAGAAATAGCGACCAGCGTAAAAAGTACAATTTCCACAATAAACTCCAAACAAAAGCTACAAACACGAAAAGCGTTTCACAGATATACTCTGCCATTACACAGTTAACTATGTCCATGATCAATAAATGATAAGAAACGAGCAACAGCAACACTCACCCGAACACCATCAAAAGCTTCTAGCGCGCTATGTCATGATAGTGCTGGTAGCGACATTGATTATCAACTGTCTCAGCGCCTATATTCGCCATATGGAAGCCGGACTCGGTTGTGATAACTGGCCCATCTGTTACGGAGATATTGGGCAATATGTATCCCCCAATGATGAAGCGGAGATAGCCCAAAAAGCATTGGCACCCACAGAAATAGCCAAGCAGATGCACCGTACCATTGCCACGTTGCTAGTGATCGGAGTATTGCTTCTGGTTAACCAGAGCCGTAAACCCGGAGCCATGCAGGGGGTGAGCCGTCATCTGCCCTATTTGTTGCTGGCAGTACTGTTGCTACTCTCTATCATTGGGCCTGCCAGCTACCTGAAAACTATGCCGGCCATCGCAGTCGTCAATTTGGCCGGTGGATTAGCCCTATTAGCGATATCTTGGTGGTTGTGGCTCCAACTTAACTGTAAAAGCCGCACAGATGCCCCATCCTGGCTTAAAAGGCTCACTCTGGCAGCTTGGCTGCTATTGATACTTCAGATTCTCCTGGGCTCGTGGGTTAGTGCTAATTATGCCGGCCTAGCCTGTAGTGATCTGTTTACTTGTAACGCCCCAACAGAGTACAGCTCAGAGGGCTCAGGCAGCTTCTGGTATTTTCGGCAACTTGCATTGGATATTGAAGGTCGAGTGCTTTTTGATAGCAGCACTGTGATTATTCACCTTATCCACCGTGCTGGCGCTCTTTTTAGTAGTTTGGTTTTGTTGATTGGTGCTCTGGCTTCTCTGCAATACCGGAAAAAAACGGCTCTCAGTCTTGCTGCATTAGTCCTGACCCAGTGTTTATTGGGTGTCAGTGGCGTGATGTTATCCCTACCTATGGTGGTAGTCATGGCACACAACGTAATAGCAGCATTACTCTTGATGGCCGTCATGGCACTTAACTATCAACTCGTTCAGGCTAAGTAACATGCACAATACTTCTCATCAATATGATGAACATCCTCATAACCGGCAAATAGCTCTTTGGCTAATACTCTGTGCTGGTGTCATTTTTGCCATGATTTTACTAGGAGGAGTCACCCGCCTAACCCACTCAGGGTTATCTATGGTTGAGTGGAAACCATTGATAGGTATTATCCCTCCGCTTACAGATATGGAGTGGCAGACTACGTTTGAAAAATATCAACAATTCCCTGAGTACCAAAAAATTAATGAAGGCATGAGTGTTGGTGAATTTAAGTCGATATTTATGTTCGAATATCTACACCGGGTTCTTGGACGTTTAATCGGTGTCATATTCCTGCTGCCCTTCCTGTTTTTCTACTTCACCAAACGTATTCGACCTGGCTTAACACCCAAATTGGCAGTTATGTTTGTCCTTGGTGGACTGCAAGGGCTACTGGGTTGGTATATGGTAAAAAGTGGCCTAGTTGATAACCCCAGAGTCAGTCAATACCGGTTAACGGCTCACCTTGGGGCTGCAGTGATTATTTACGCCTATATTCTCTGGGTTGCCTTTGGGTTGCTGTCCATTAACTCACCATCCTCTTTGATCAAGACAGGGCTCAAACGCTTTGCCTATACACTGAGTGGTCTCTTGTTTTTAATGATTCTCTCTGGTGGCTTAGTGGCGGGTACTCGGGCAGGTTTTGCCTACCCGACGTTCCCATTAATGGGAGACTCTTTTATACCACCGGGACTCTTCAATACAGATCCCGCTTGGCTAGCCATTTTTGAAGATATTACGACAGTTCAGTTTAACCATCGTATCTTTGCCTATGTGTTGTTTGCTTTAATTCTGAGCTTTTCTTTTAAAATTCTAAGAAGTGGTATTCCCGGTAAACTTCGTGCAGGAACTCACTGCCTGATAGCGCTATTACTGACTCAGGTAACACTGGGCATTTCAACATTGCTGTTACATGTACCGGTCACTTTGGCCGCAGCTCATCAGGGTGGCGCCATTGCGCTATTTACAGCGTCTCTCTTTGTTAGTCGGTGTCTGAGCAGTGACACTACTGATGTAACAACAACTAGGGTATCCACTTGAGCCGGCTACTAGTAATCTGTATCGCTGTTGTTCTGATAGCTTCGGCTGTAATCGGTTCCAACTACCTGAAAGCAACGCTGAAGCCGCAACTGCCCATTCTAGATACGCTGGGTGGAGAATTTTCTCTACCAAGCACCAAAAAACGAACCGTTCAGCTTTCAGAGTTTGAAGGCAAAGTTGTGCTGCTTAATTTTGGATTTACCAGTTGCCCCGATGTATGCCCAACGGTACTTGCCAAAATTAAGGTATTGATAGAGACACTTGGTGATCAGGGCAATGACATTCAGCCCTTATTTGTCACTATCGACCCAGCCCGAGATTCCATTGAAAAACTGAGTAGCTATTTACCCTATTTTCATCCCTCTATTATTGGTTTACGTGGTGAAAAAGAGGCGTTAGCAGAAGTTGCTGACCTCTACAAAGTCCTCTACCAGAAGGAAGAGCTTGACTCAAAATTGGGATACGGATTTTTACACAATGATCATATCTACCTGATAGATCAACAGGGTCAAGTCAGAGCCATGTATTCCGGATCAGTGAAGCCAGAAACTATTATTAAAGAGATCAAAACACTGCTCTAGCCTAACTAAGAAGCGATTTTCGAATAGCTGAACTGCCAATAACCAAATTAGGCCCAACCAGGACGCCATATTGAATAGCGATACATACAACCTTAAGGATATTGATTCGGCAGCAAAAAAGTTGGCGCTTGGCTGGATTTGGCTGGGTGTCTACTCACTCGTTGCAGCAGGTATCCTTGCTATATTGCTGGCTTTATCAAGAACACCAGCCATTAAAGAAATGATGCCCGGAAGCAACTTTTTCAAGGTCGCTTTAGTCGTTCATGTAGATTTATCCGTGCTGATCTGGTTCTTGGCTGGTGCCGGCATACTCTGGGCTGTATTTGGCATACACCGTGAGTCATTGTGGAGTAAAGCCGCCTTCTGGTTGGCGGTAGTTGGTACCGTCATTATCAGTATCTCCCCGTTCCTTGGCGCCACCCAACCACTGATGAATAACTATATACCCGTCATATTGCAACCCTGGTTCTTTTACGGACTTTTGGTTATGACAGCGGGGTTAGTGATTCAGGCAGCAGGTTTTATGGTGACCAACACACCACGTTTAAACCGCTCTGAGGGAACGGAGACCCTGCGATTTGCCTTGTATCTAGCAGCACTGTCAGTGCTAATTGCCGTTATCTGCGTTGCTGTTTCTTACGCAAAAATACCTGAGACAATAGGCGGAGAGTTCTATTACGACCTGTTATTTTGGGGCGGCGGACACGTACACCAGTTCGTCAACACTGTATTGCTCCTCGTTGCCTGGGTGATGCTTTCAGCTGCCTGTGGCAATGATTTGCGGATGAGCCCACGTCTTGGTGCCATGCTGTTTTTACTGGTTGTTCTACCAATAGCGATGGTGCCTTGGCTCTACAGTTACAAGATTGAATCCAGCGAGCATATCCTGGGCTTTACTCAATTGATGAGGAAAGGTGGATTAGCCTCTATTCCCATTGGGTTATTGGTCTTTCTAAGCACCTTCCGATTTACTGAATTAAGTGATGAACAAAAACCTCTCCGAGCGGCTCTGATCAGTTCCATTACACTGTTTGCTGGCGGTGGGATTCTTGGCTTTATGATCATGGGTTCCAACACCATTATTCCGGCCCATTACCATGGTTCAATCGTTGGGGTGACCATGGCTGTTATGGGTGTCGTCTTTCTATTGCTCCCACGCCTGGGCCGTCCCATCAAACATTTAAAGTTGGCCTATTGGATGCCCTGGTTATACGGTGCGGGTCAATTAATGCATATTACTGCGCTTGCCTGGTCTGGAGGGCATGGTGTTAAACGTAAGGCTGCAGGACAAGCTCAAGGCCTTGAAGGGCTTCAGGAAATTATTGGTATGGCTTTTATGGGTGCCGGAGGGTTAATTGCCGTTTTAGGTGGCGTATTGTTTCTTTTTATTGTTATCAGCGCATTGATAAAAAAATCTGATCCATTAATAAGACATCCCCAAACAGATGGGGCTTGATCGCGATCAAGCATTTTTTACGCCCTATCCATTATTCTTCTGTTAAAATAGTGCGCTGATTAACCAGATTTTTAGGTTTCACATTCTTTTTATCCCATGGTTGGAGTATTGATATGAAAAAACTGATCGGAACTACTATGAAAGTAGCGATGGCGGTAACGCTACTCACTGCAGGCGGCCAAGTAATGGCGGCTGGTGATGCAGCAGCAGGACAAGCTAAAGCAGCAACTTGTGCTGGCTGCCATGGTGCTAATGGCATCAGTGGCAATGATTTGTGGCCAAACCTTGCTGGTCAAAAGGCCGGCTACCTCACGAAGCAAATTAAAGCTTTCCGTGATGGACAACGCAATGACCCAATGATGTCCTCCATGGTAAAAGCATTATCTGATGAAGATGCTGACAACTTGGGTGCATACTACGCTGAGATGAAATAAAACTCGGCTAACACCTAATAAAACCTGTTATACCTGTTTCCTTGGGAAACTGCGTATAACGGGTTTTTTTATGGAAAAATTTTGTAAGAAATTGCTGACAATTAAATTTTCTTAAGAAGGTAATAATTTATCTTGATAAGTATATCTGTAGCGTTCGGTTTGACTTGAAAAATATTATTGATGGCGGGTTTTACTCATAGTTAGCCAGCGCCTTCCTATCTAGCACCGTCACCTCTTTACCTTTCATATCAATAACACCTTCCTCCTTCAGTCGGTGAACAATCCGTGAAAATGTTTCCGGTTGAATGGCCAGCTGACCCGCAATAAGGCGCTTGGCCACAGGAAGGTCAAACTGGGGATATTCTGAATCAGAATCTACTATTAGGGTCATCAGATAACGAACCACCCGGTGTGTAGAGTTTTTAAGCGACAACACCTCAATTTCACTAAGTCTCATCCGCAATCGTCGACTAAGATCACCCAACAGCACTAGGCTGAGATCAGGGCTTCTTTTCAACAGTGCCATATAGTCTATATTTGAAAAACTGAACAACTCAGATGAGTCAACCGCCTGCGCAGAAACCGGATACATCGTCTGCGCATTAAACATGAGCGCTTCAGCAAATGTCTGATTTGAAGGTACCAGCTCAATTATTTTTTCCGTTCCATCGGGCAATGTGCGAAATAGCTTCATACAGCCTGAGACCACAAAATAAAAATGCCGAGCTTCTTCATTTTGCTGAAAAAGAAATTCACCTTTTCCAACACTAAGAACCCGAGTACCGCGCATCAACGTTGTCAGATCTGAATCTGACAATGCGGAAAATAAGTGATGTTTTCTAAGCAACTGACCGTGTATTTTCTGGAACTGCATAGCATCTTCTTTTTTTAGCATTCCCATCAATGAGCCCCCAATTCTATAGCCACCTACCCCCCAATACCAGATATAGTAGAAATGTATTGTCAGGTTAACAGCACGAATTTGTCGTCAGGTTTTGCCGTCAAGAACTTTCAAGCCTAGGTGAAGCATTTAAAAATCCAATTGATGATTATCAAGAAGGGAAAAGAAAGCAATAAAAAAAGCCCGGTAGTTATACCGGGCTTCTTGACCAACGAAAAATAATTAATCGACAAATAACCTGGCATTTCTGAATAACCGCATCCAGGCACCATCTTCCTGCCAATCGTCAGGATGCCAGGAATTGGTGACAGCGCGGAATACCCGCTCCGGGTGAGGCATCATGATCGTTGCACGCCCATCTTCACTGGTAACGCCCGTGATCCCCATAGGAGAGCCATTGGGATTGGACGGATATACCTCAGTGGTATCATGGAAATTATCCAGATAACGAAGGGATACCCCTCTTGCGGCACCAAACGCCTGGGCATCAATATCACTGATGAACTCAGCCCTACCCTCACCATGAGCTACCGCAATCGGCATGTGTGACCCCACCATCCCATTCAGTAAAACTGAAGGGCTTGGCTCAACACGAACGAGGGAGAAACGTGATTCAAATTGTTCAGATAAATTCCGCACAAAACGAGGCCAATGCTCCGCACCAGGGATTAAGGGTTTCAGGTTCGATAACATTTGGCAGCCATTACAAACCCCAAGCGTAAACGAGTCATTACGGTGAAAAAACTGCTCAAACTGCTCTCGAGCCTGTGCATTAAACAGCACCGTTTTAGCCCAACCTTCACCAGCACCCAGTACATCGCCATAGGAAAAGCCACCACAAGCCACAAGTCCTTTAACGTCATCCAGACCTATACGACCGCTGAGAAGGTCGCTCATATGGACATCAACAGCGTCAAAACCTGCACGATCAAATGCTGCCGCCATCTCAACTTGGCCATTAACCCCTTGTTCACGGAGAACCGCAACGCGTGGGCGAACCCCTCGAGAAATATAGGGGGCCGCAACATCGTCGTTAATATCAAAGGTTAGACCGACGCTCAGGCCCGGGTCTTCAAGAAAAAGTCCATCAAATTCCTGCCGAGCACATTGTGCATTATCTCGCCGGGCTTGAATTTGATAACTGGTTTCACTCCATCGGCGCAATAATTCAACACAACTATGACTATAGAGACGAGCGCCATCTTGATGGATTTCTATACTTTCAGAGTTATTAAGCGTTGCAACTGGGCTAACAGGAATACCCACCTCTGAAAAACGAGCTTTAATGCCATCAACTTTGTCTTTAGCCACCTGAACCACGGCACCTAACTCTTCATTAAATAGTAGTGATAGTGCATCGCCAGGCTGCTCATCCAGACTAATATCAAGTCCCACATGCCCAGCAAAGGACATTTCGACCAGCGTGGCAAACAAACCACCATCAGAACGGTCGTGATAGGCAATAATATCGCCAGCATTGTTAGCTGACTGAATAATATCGAAGAATGCTTTCAGCTTTTCAGCACTCACCACATCAGGGGTTACATCACCCATCTGGTTATAGACCTGAGCCAAAATAGAACCGCCAAGTCGGTTCTTATTTTCTCCAAGGTCGATATAGAGAAGTGCTGTATCACCCTTATCTATTCGCAGCTGTGGCGTCAGTGTTTTTCGTACATCTTGAACAGGTGAAAAAGCGGTAATAACGAGGGACAACGGTGATGTGACCGCTTTAGTCTCACCATCCTTCTCCCAAGCTGTGCGCATGGACATCGAGTCCTTACCCACGGGAATGGTAATACCCAGTTGAGGACACAATTCCATCCCTACCGCTTCCACCGTACGAAAGAGCTTTTCATCTTCACCCGGATGGCCAGCAGCACACATCCAGTTAGCGGAGAGCTTTATATCTGAAAGCTGGCCAATACTGGTAGCAGCAATGTTGGTAATCGCCTCACCAATAGCCATTCGCCCTGAAGCAGGAGCATCCAAAAGAGCAAGGGGTGTACGCTCACCCATGGACATGGCTTCACCAGCATAACTATCATAACCAACGGTCGTGACCGCACAATCAGCAACGGGCACTTGCCAGGGGCCCACCATCTGGTCCCTCACAACCGTTCCTGTAATGCTGCGGTCACCAATGGTGATAAGGAAGCTTTTACTACCCACCGACGGATGTTGTATAACCCGACCAATAGCCTCATCCAAAACAATACCTGACCAATCAAACGCCTGAGTCTTGGGAACGTAAGTTTCAGCCTCACGATGCATTTTTGGTGGCTTGCCAAAAAGGACTGACATTGGTAAGTCTACCGGCTTCACATCAAAATGCCGGTCGTTGAGCAACAGATGTTTCTCAGTAATGGATTCTCCCACCACGGCATAGGGGCAACGCTCACGCTCACAAATAGCCTCAAACTGGGCTAGATCTTCAGGCTTTACCGCCATCACATAACGTTCTTGTGCTTCGTTGCACCAAATGGCCAAGGGGGACATTCCTGGCTCATCATTGGGTATTTGGCGCAACTCAAAGTGTGCGCCACAACCACCATCCTTTGCCAGCTCGGGAAAGGCATTAGACAATCCACCCGCACCCACATCATGAATGAAGGCAAGAGGGTTTTTAGTCCCTAATTGCCAGCATTGATCAATCACTTCCTGAGCGCGACGTTCCATCTCCGGGTTCTGCCGTTGTACTGAGGCAAAATCCAGGTCTTCAGCACTGGTACCCGATGCCATTGAGGACGCAGCACCACCACCCAAGCCAATCAACATGGCAGGGCCACCCAGTACAATCAGCTGGCAACCCGGTTCAAATTCATGTTGCTCAATATGTTCTTCTCGAATATTGCCATAACCGCCGGCAATCATAATGGGCTTGTGGTAGCCCCGACGTTCACCATCGAAGTCTTGCTCAAAACTTCGAAAGTAACCACAAAGATTGGGACGTCCAAATTCATTATTAAATGCCGCACCACCCACTGGTGCTTCGACCATAATATCCAATGCCGTCACAATCCGATCTGGCTTGCCATAATTTTGTTCCCAAGGTTGAGTGAAGCCCGGGATATTCAAATTCGATACAGAGAAACCTGTTAGGCCAACTTTTGGTTTAGAACCTCTTCCGACAGCACCCTCATCACGAATTTCACCACCGGAGCCTGTACCTGCACCTGAAAATGGGGCTATGGCCGTAGGGTGGTTGTGAGTTTCCACCTTCATCAGTATGTGTATTGGTTCTTGGGTATAACCGTAGACCTTGTTCTCTGGGTCAGGAAAAAAACGTCCAGCCTCACTACCTGCAATCACAGAGGCATTATCATCATAAGCAGACAGTACATTTTCTCCCCCCTGCTCATAAGTATTTCTAATCATCCCAAACAACGATATATCCTGATCTTTACCATCGAGGGTCCAAGAGGCATTAAATATTTTGTGGCGACAGTGCTCGGAGTTTGCCTGGGCAAACATCATCAATTCAACATCGGTTGGGTTTCGACCAAGTTCGGCGAAACTGGCCAGCAAATAATCAATCTCGTCATCTGCTAGAGCCAAACCCAGTGTGATATTAGCTTGCTCCAGTGCTGACCGGCCCTTTTTAAGTGTGTCTACCTCGGTCATTGGCTCCGGTTCATGATGGGAAAATAATTGTTCCGCAGCAGAAACCTCGGTAAATACTGCTTCCACCATCCGGTCATACAACAGCGCTTCGACTTGCTGTAGATGCTCTTTGATAATAGTGCCCTGCAAGTAATAGGCGATACCTCGTTCCAAACGAAGTACGGATGCCAACCCTGAATTATGAGCAATGTCAGTAGCCTTGCTTGACCAAGGAGAAATAGTGCCTGGACGCGGCACCACTAGAAGCATATGCCCCTCAGGTTCTTCAACATTGGCCTGTGAACCACTCGTCAGAGGACCGTATGTCAGTAGCGCCTTGAGTGTCGTTGATTCTACATCTGAAAAGTCGTCTGCCACTTCCACAAAATGCACAAACTCAGCGTAAACCCCCTCTATACCTGGCTCAATAGTCTTCAGGGAGGAAAAGAGTTTTTGTTTTCTAAACTCTGAAAGCGCCGGGGCACCACGAAAAGTCAGCATCTTGAAATAGCTCTCGTCAGGCAAGATTTAAGGCCGGTTATTGTACTGGAATTGATCACAACACGTCATGGTCTGAAACGACTCATTTAACCACTGATCAACTGTAATATCAGGCATGTCAGAAAATGGTTGAACCCCCTTACATCTGTCTCTAATCTAGATGTCCTAGATAAGCCCGTTTATTTCTTTGGAAAAGCGACTGATGTGAGCAACAACAATCATCAGGATCGTTTTAAGTGGTTCCTTGAATGTGGTTTTTTGATTGGACAATAGTATGCGTGGGTTTTATTTTCATTTTAAAAAAACGACGAAGCGCATCGCCCTGTGTATATTGCTTTTTGTCTTTGCCCTGACCCTTTCCACCAGCCGCGCCCCGACCACACTCGAAGAAGTTCTCAGTAACAATGAACTACGTGTGTTGACCCTAATGGGATCTACGACTTACTTTAAAAATGCCAAAGGTGAAGATGGCTTTGAATATCTTTTAGCCAAAGCATTCGCTACATCTCTGGGCGTCAAACTGAAAGTAACCACGATGACATCACTCAGTGGCGTCCTATTGGCTGTGGGTGGCCCACGGGGCCATTTTGCTGCTGCTGGTCTGACCAACACGCCTGAGCGCCAGGAAAAGCTGCGTTTTACCCAACCCTACTATCACGCCACGCAAACACTTATCTATCGAAATGGCTCCAAACGCCCTAAAACGGTAGCAGACACCTATGACGGCCAGTTGCTGGTCATAGAAAATAGCTCCCACAGTGAACGACTCTCCGAATTAAAACGTGAATACCCTAACCTTAAATGGGAAGCCATGGAGGGAGTAGAAATGCTTGACCTCATGGCCAGAGTGCATTCAGGTGAGGCCAACTACGCGATCGTCGATTCAACATCCTACCTGGTAGACCGAAGTATCTACCCCAAGGCGCGCGCAGCATTTGATATCTCAGATCCGCAACCTGTAGCCTGGGCATTTCCCCTTCATGGTGACAATTCACTCATTAATGCTGCTAATGCATTCTTAAAAGACTTTGAAAAAAGTGGAGAATTAGAGAAGTTAAAAAATCAGTCGCTATACCAAACAGAGGGTTTCAATTTAGCGGGTTCTCAACTTTTCCTCCGTCGAATGAATACTCGATTACCTGAATATGAACCGATGTTCAAAAATATTGCAAAAAAATACGATATCGACTGGCACCTACTGGCAGCCATCGCTTATCAAGAATCACACTGGAATGCTGAGGCCACATCACCCACAGGGGTAAGAGGCCTGATGATGCTAACATTACCCACTGCTAAAGAAATGGGTGTTTCTGATCGCCTAGATCCCAAACAAAGCATCAGGGGCGGTGTAAAATATTTCCTTAAGGTCAAATCGCGTTTGCCCTCAGGCATTATTGGTCCAGACCGTACGTTATTTGCCATGGCCGCCTACAATGTTGGCATGGGGCACTTGGAAGATGCAAGGGTATTAACAGACCGGGATAAGAGAAATCCCAACATATGGGAAGAAGTAAAAAAATCTCTCCCGTTATTACAACAGAAAAAATATTTCTCTACGGTTCGCCATGGCTATGCCAGAGGCCAGGAACCCGTAGGCTATGTTCAAAATGTTCTTCATTACCAAGCGATTTTAAAGTGGCACTCACTGGAAACTCAACGCCGCCGTGATCGAGAGCAAAGTCTGGAACTACCTAACTCCAGTGACTGGAATACCAACTCACTTCTTTCGTTGTAGTTCTTACGGTAGCGTTGAAATTTTTATGTCTTTAACCACTTAACTTTAAGGGCATAAAACTTAAAATTAATTAACGTTTTTTACGAAAAAAATTACTGATCAACTGACTACACTCTTCCGCTAAAACCCCACCCACCACTTCAACTTTATGATTGTAGTGGGTCATGTCTGTTAATCGTAATTGACTTTCAACTGCACCAGCTCTTGGCTCTGTGGCACCGTAGACAATTCGAC
>JBALVP010000023.1:0-15246 GCA_036961395.1 Porticoccus sp. | reverse complement strand
GAAACACCTGCAGATTTTATTGCCATTGAGCAAAGTGGCACATACCGGGGCCGATACTTTGTGTTGCTTGGTCATCTGTCACCCATTGATGGCATAGGCCCTGAAGCGATCGGTATTGATCAACTGATGGCCCGGTTAGCGGATGAAGAGATCAACGAACTGATCCTAGCCACGAATCTCACGGTTGAAGGAGAGGCCACGGCCCATTACATCAGTGAGCGAGCCAAGGCACTCCATGTCGCAGTCAGTAGGATTGCACATGGTGTTCCTATGGGTGGTGAGCTGGAATATGTTGATGGTGGAACACTCACTCACGCGTTTAATAGCCGGAAACAACTTTAATGCCTAACGATTCAGTGATATCCCCCCCTGTTGCATCGCCACCCGTTCTGGTCACCAATGCAGCTCAGCTTCAGGACTGTATTGAGCAGTTGAGCCAATGTGATGCCGTGGCGATAGATACCGAATTTATGCGGACAGATACCTTTTTTCCTATCCTGGGATTGGTTCAGCTCTTTGATGGTAAAACATGCTGGCTAATCGACCCCCTTGAGGTTTCTGATCTTGGTGCTCTGGCAGCGATGTTAGTAAACCCGGATATTACCAAGGTATTTCATTCATGCTCCGAAGACCTTGAAGTGTTGCAGCATGTACTTGGCTGCGTGCCACAACCCTTGTTTGACACCCAGGTAGCCGCTGCCATGACTGGGTATGGTTTTTCGAAAGGTTATGCAGCACTGGTTGATGCAATGTTGGGCATTCATGTGCCGAAGGGTGAGACTCGGTCAGATTGGTTGAAGCGGCCATTGCGTGATGCGCAGTTGGGTTACGCGGCATCTGATGTTTATCACCTGCTGCCGGTCTACCGCCAGTTGTGCGAGAGTTTGAACCAGTTAGGGCGACATACCTGGGTGGATGAGGAGATGACCTCGTTGATCGCGAAGTCTGCCGATCGAGATGACATCGATCATTATTACCTTAAAGTGAAAGGTGCTTGGCAGCTCACGCCCCAACGGCTTGAAGCGCTTAACTTGCTGTGTCAGTGGCGTGAAACTGAGGCCAGGGCGTGTAATAGACCGCGTAATCGTCTGGTGGCAGATAAAACATTATTGGAAATCGCCATTGTTAACCCCCAAGGAAAACATGCTCTGGCGGAGATTGAGGGAATGCACCCAGGGATCATGCGCCGCTATGCTGACATACTCCTTGAGCTGCTCGCTCGCGGGCTGAGTACAGATAAAACGGATTGCCCTAAGCCGTTACCGGAGCCTTTGCCCAGAAAGGCGGGGGATATGATTAAACAGCTTAAAAAAACCGTGGTTAAACAGGCTGAGATGTTAGATCTTCCACCAGAGGTCTTGGCTCGCAAACGTGACCTTGAAGCGTTGGTCCGAAGCATGTTGGAGAAACCACATGCTGAACTGCCTGCATCCATTGCTAATGGGTGGCGGTATGAGGCTATTGGAAAAATACTATTGGATGCAGCAAAGGCATCTAAATAAGCGTTCTGGAAAAGAGATTGTCATGGTAAAGAGAATTTGCAGTGTCTACAGAAGCCCCAAAGAAGAGGGGATGTATCTCTATGTGGACAAGAAAAATGGTCTGGAGTCTGTGCCAGAAGCCTTGCTCAAACGATTTGGTAAGCCAGAATTAGCCATGACGCTCTTGTTGACGCCAGAAAAAAAACTCGCTGTTGCCGATGTGAGGCGCGTGCTTGAAATGATTGAAGAACAGGGTTTTTATCTTCAAATGCCCCCGCGTCCTGATGAGGTAATGCAGGCGTTACGTGATAAAAATACGTTGATGTAACAGGTGATCCTTTGAGTCAGCCGTCCTGGGTTTCCAAGCCATTTGCCGAGATGTCTCAGGCTGAGTGGGAAATGCTCTGCGATGGCTGTGCTAAATGCTGTCTACATAAGCTGGAAGATCAGGACACGGGTGAGATTTTTTACACGGAGGTGGCCTGTGAGTTACTTGATGATCATAGCTGTCAGTGCCGTGATTATGATCATCGATTTTCTAAGGTCATCGATTGTCTCAAACTGACACCGGAAAACTTGCCTGAACAGGGATGGCTGCCCAGTACCTGTGCCTATCGGTTGTTGTTGAATGGAGAGCCATTGCCCCATTGGCATCCATTAGTTTCTGGTGACAGCCAATCAGTACACAAAGAAGGTATGTCTGTTCGTGGCCAAGTTTTAACTGAAAAGTCTGTTCATGAGGATGATCTTGAAGACCACATTATTCATTGGGTTGAATAGGTTGAGTGGATAGCTCTGATAATTAGTGATGTTTCTTACCCTGATGTTAGACTGCCACCTACCACACTAAGAGCGTTGCACTCGGCTTGAAATAGCTCATTAAAGGACTATCAACAGACATTAACACGGAGTAGAGCATGTATTCAGCAGAAAACTATCTTTGGGGATTAGTGGGCTATTATTTGGGTTGCCTGCTTATTCTGTTGTATCTATGGCGTTTTCGAAAGCTAATACCGGGCCGGTTCTTTCGCAATATGTTTTTACTGTTTGTTACAGCAGTGATCCTGGTACCAATAACGGCTTACCCTGACGGACATTATTTAGCGCCAGCCTGGTTTGTTAGTCTGTTTGAAGGACTAACGGAGGCAACTGAACAAGGTTATTTACGGGGCATTAAACCTATCCTTATCTGTTATCTCGCAGCGGTGTGTCTATATATCTGCGGATTACTGTTTCTTTTTTCTCGCCGATCATCTGCCGCTGATCAAAATTCAGTTCTTTCAGAATCTGCTACTGAGTAAATGTGCTGGATTCGTCTGTTTATCTTTGCCTCCTATAACGTCATACAGGGTTTTCTATAGAGTCTTCAGGTGTGTGGTTTTTAAACTTTTGTTTCCACCAACGGATTGTCAATGGTACCGATATATTCAGTAGAAATGCGGTAAACATCAGTGTGTAGAAGGACTCGGTGTTCATAATATTATGTTGTACATAGGCAATATCCATTACCACAAAGGCTAACTCAGCCCTACCCAGCATCCCAAATCCAATCATCCAGCTATCGGGCCAATCAAATTTGCCGGTATATCGGGCAGCAAGGCCCGCAGAAAGGATCTGTCCAAAAAACAGTCCAACAAAAAGGAGTAATGAATAGGGTATAACAGCAATAAATATGTCTGCGTCAAAGATCAGCCGAGTGCCTAGCGTGACAAAGAAGACGGGGCCAACCCAGGAAAATGCCACGTTATCAATTATCTGTTTGGCTTGATCATGAAAATCAATTTTCCTGTGGTGATGAAAGTCAAAATATTCGCGTTTAATGACTAGTCCGGCCATATAGGCTCCCACTGCGGGGTGGAAACCAAAGTGGTGGGCGATAATCGCGACGCTCACTGCCACTAGCAGTAGTGCCAATACGGTATATTCACCTCGGGCCATGGCCAGTACACGCCGTAGGTTGAAGTGACCAATCAGTGGGATTTTCGCAACCCATCCTTCACTGGCTGGGAATAACCAGCCACCAATCAGTGTGATTAGCAGGAAGAACAGCACGGCCTTTCCCAGCACCAAGCCGATACCCGTTAGAGATAGAGTGGCTTCTCCAGCAGCCAGTGGCACCATAATTGCTACCAGTGCCAGTGAGGCAATGTCATCCAATACGGCTGAGGTCATAATGCCTGTAGCCGCAGGTGTCTTATGCAGACCCTCAGTCTTCAGTGAGACCATGGTGAGAGAAACCGCTGTGGCTGTCATTGCCAAACCACAGAGTAGGGCCATGTTTTTATCACCCCAGAAATACAGAGTGCCAAAATAAGCGACAATAAAGGGAACCAATGCACCGAAAAAGGCGATTCCCCAACTTCGCTTGATACTACTCAGGAAGTTGTCAGTATTTTCCTCAAACCCCAGTGCAAACATAATGAGGATAATGCCGAATTCAGCAAAGTCGACGATAAATACAGGCATCACCTGAGGGAGTAGTCCCAAGTTTACCATTGCAGCACCAAAGAACAGGTACCAGAGAACAGGGGTCAAGCGGGTATGGTGAGCGGCATAGGATGCTGCGAAGACACCCAGCCAGATAATCACCAATAACGTGAGGTCATGCATAGTTTTTTAGCCTTAGTTTATGGCGTATATGTTACCTGCTCAGCAGGCTGAATGGGTAGTGATGTAGGTCAGTGAATACCATGCATATGCTTTTTCAGGTAAGGGCAAAGGAGCAGCAGAAGCACACCCGCACCACAACCCACTAAACATAGTGTACCAAATAGACTGGTGTAACTTGTCAGGGCTGAGGCTGTATCGATCAGTTGACCTGCCGGCACATCTATAGCTGCTAATTTGGCAATCTGCACAGCAATAAATTCTGAATAGGCGGTAGCGAGAAACCAGGTGCCCATCATCAGTCCGACTATTCGTGGTACAGACAGTTTGGTGACGGCTGAAAGTCCCACCGGTGAAAGACAAAGCTCCCCCGTTGTGTGAAGAAGGTAGGCCAGAATCAACCAAATGGCTGCTACCTGTCCGGCCTCGTTCGGGAATTTACCACCAATTACCAATGCGCCAAAGCCCAACCCTGCTTGAATAATGCCAAGAGAAAATTTAACAGGGGTATTGGGTTCCAGTTGACGCCGGGAGAGTGTCGTCCAAAGGGCTGCAAATAGGGGTGCTAGCAACATGATAAACAACGGGTTGAGGGCGCCAAATTGTGATGCTTTAACCTCTATTCCAAGAAGGCTCCTATCGACGACTCGATCCGCATATAGGGTCATTGAGGCGGCTGTTTGTTCGAATAGCGCCCAGAACACCACTGTGGAAAAAGTCAGGGCTATAAGAACAGACATACGTCCGCGTTCGACAGGGTTACATCGCGCAAGAATAAACCAGAGTAGACCAAGGGCGACAAACAGCGCCAAAGTATTCAGTGATAACTCCACCATGTGAGGCGCCTGAACCAGCTGCCAGATACCGAGTAATGAGAGTAGACCGCCTAGATAGATAAGTAACTCTCGGTTCAGCCCTGGCAGTATGGATTGCTTGAGCAGGGCAGGGTCGCCGGGTTCGGCTAAGCCTTGTAAGTGGCGCTGTCCATAGAGAAAGATGACGAGACCAATGAGCATTCCTATACCTGCTACACCGAATCCATACCGCCAGCCCCAAGTTTCACCCAGATAGCCACAGAGTAGAGTAGCCACAAAGGCGCCGATGTTAATGCCCATGTAGAAGAGGGTGAATCCGCTATCTCGTCGAGGATCGTTGATACCGTAGAGTTTCCCTACAATGGTAGAAATATTGGGCTTTAGAAAACCGACGCCAACAATAATAAGGGCAATAGAAAAATAGAAAATTTGAAGTGCACTCTCATCACGAATAATCTCTCCATTCTGGTGTTGAGCGGCAGTGCCCTCAATGGCCATGCCGAGGTGACCTAGCGCCAGTAGGCAGCCACCAAAAACAACCGCTTTCCGCATTCCCAGGTAACGATCAGCTAACAAACCACCTATCACTGGCGTGGAGTAAACCAGCGCTGCGTAGCTGCCCAGCACATCCAGCCCCATTGCATCGGTAAATAGGTGGTATTTAGTCAGGTACAGTAACAATAAATATTTCATGCCATAGAAGGAGAAACGTTCCCACATTTCTGTGGCAAAGCAAACATAGAGGCCCTTAGGATGGCCAAGAAACTGTTCAGGTTTGTTGATCATTATTACTGTGTTCTATTTGCAGTATTTCATGATGGTAACCACTTTTTAATTATTAGGTTAACGCGATGATGTTGTGGTTGCACTCTAAGTGGTCATTTCGATAGCATGGAGTGCATATTTAGCGCATGGTTGGGTTGTAGTAGGTTTCCTCCATTGCCCATTATGCAGAGTGTTCACTATAGGGAGTTGTCATGGTATCGAATGAGTCTGTCACAGACGTATCTGAGGCGGTACGACGCGGGCAACAGCGGTTTGGTGTGCCTGAAAGTCTACCTCCCTCAGAATTTAACTCCCTGCTTGATGTGTTACAGCAAACCGTTGAGATGTTCCCACAGAACCCTGCACTTACAGTGCTGGGGCACACGACGGATTACGCGGAGCTAGATCGTTTGTCGACGATTTTTGCCGCGTATATACAGCAGAAAACAGATTTAAAACCTGGGGATAGGCTGGCTATTCAGATGCCAAGTGTTACCCAGTATTTGGTGGTAGCTTATGGTGCATTTAAGGCTGGCCTGGCCATTGTTAATATCAATCCACTCTACACCGAAGTAGAACTTGAATATCAGTTTAATCATGCTGATGTAAAAGCGGTGGTGGTTTTTGATAAGTTTTTACCTCACGTTGAAGCGGTAAGAGAGAAAACACAGATTAATGATGTTTTTGTGACCTCGCCATTTGATCTTCATCCACCGGTTAAGCGTTTGTTGATGTCGACACTATTGAAAGTGATGGGTAAGTCGGTTGCCCCCGGTTCTGCCATTCCTTTAAGAGAAGTACTGAATTCTACTTCTCTAGATAGCTACCAGCCGGTGTCGGTGAGGTCAGGCGACATGGCACTACTGCAGTACACCGGGGGAACGACGGGTGTGTCTAAACCCGCAATCATTAGTCACGGCAACCTAGTGAGCGTGACCCGCCAAGGCTGGGAATTACTGCGGTTGGCAGGCACAAAGAGAGGTGAAGAGCGTATTGTTTCACCGTTACCCTTGTATCACATTTATGCCTTCGCTTTGGTCGCCACGATTGGTATTTATATGGGGGCGCATACGCTGTTGGTACCAGATCCTCGCAATATTAGTGGATTTATAAAGCTGCTCCGCCGCTGGCCAGCAACAATTTTTTCCGGCTTAAATACGTTGTTTGTTGCACTGTTGGATCATGCGGATTTCAGCAGTATTGATTTTTCTACATTAAAAGTGACGATGTCTGGTGGTGCAGCGTTGGCGACGGGTCCAGCAGATGACTGGGCCAGTAAAACCGGATGTACCATTAGTGACGCCTATGGTCTTACCGAGGCATCCCCTATCGTTTCTTTTAGCCCTCCCAATTCAGGTAAGTCCGGTTCTGTGGGTATTGCCATGCCAGATACAGAGTTATGTATTACTGATGAACAGGGCAATGCTCAACCGGTCGATGAACACGGCGAAATCTGGGTTCGTGGACCGCAAGTTATGGAGGGTTATCTCAACTTCCCTGAAGAAACAGCCAAAACGATTACTGATGATGGTTGGTTGAAAACCGGGGATGTGGGCTCGGTGGACAGTGATGGTTTTCTTTATATTCATGATCGCCAAAAAGACATGATCAATGTGTCGGGTTTTAATGTGTATCCAAATGAAATAGAAGGTGTGATTTCAAAGCACCCGGACATCACTTACTGCGCGGCAGTGGGCATTCCTGATGATCACTCAGGGGAAGCCGTTAAGTTATTCGTGGTTAGTATTAATCCAAATTTGAAAGAAGATGACATTCGGGATTTTTGTAGCGATAAACTCGCTCGTTACAAGCTGCCAAAACACATCGAATTCCGTGATGAGCTGCCGCTATCCAATGTGGGCAAAGTATTGCGTCGGGAGTTACGCGACAGCTAATCCATGCAAAATGAACTTAAGAAGTGGCAAGCAAGTATTGCCGATTGTCTCAATGCCGACCATTTTCGCCTCAATCAGCAACTGAGCAAAATTGAGCAGCGTGCCAGCCAAGGTAAACCCTTCGATAAAGAGCTGAAACAGTTCCGCCAGGTATTGGAGCGCTCACAGCAAAAGTGCAGTGCGCGAAGGGATAGTGTGCCGACGATTGAATACCCTGAAGAACTGCCCATTTCCGCCCGACGTGATGATATTCGTGAGGCTATTTCAAGCCATCAAGTGGTGGTGATTGTAGGAGAAACAGGTTCAGGGAAAACCACTCAACTACCCAAGATTTGTCTTGAGTTAGGGCGGGGTGTATCAGGCATGATTGGGCATACACAGCCCAGACGAATTGCTGCCAGAACAGTGGCTAATCGCATTGCGGAAGAACTGAACCAGCCATTAGGTGAGACGGTGGGTTATCAGGTGCGCTTTAATGATGTGCGTAGTGACAACACCCTCATCAAACTGATGACAGATGGCATTTTACTGGCTGAGATTCAGCATGACCATTACCTTAATCGTTACGACACAATCATCATTGATGAGGCTCATGAACGCAGCCTTAATATTGATTTTTTATTGGGCTATTTAAAAAATATTCTGCCGAAACGGCCTGACCTAAAGGTCATTATTACTTCAGCAACTATCGATGTAGAGCGCTTCTCCAGTCACTTCAATGAAGCACCTGTCATTGAGGTTTCTGGGCGTACCTATCCGGTGGAACTCGAATATCACCCAGCAGATGAGGAGCGTGATCTCTCTCAGAATGTGCTGCAAACCGTTGAGCATATTCTGACATTGCCAAAGCGTGGCGATATTTTGGTATTCCACAGTGGTGAACGAGAAATACGTGAGACAGCAAACGTGCTTCGTAAAGCTCACTTGCCTCATTTGGAGGTTGTACCACTCTATGCCCGTCTCAGCTTGGCGGAGCAAACTAAAGTATTCAGGCCTCACAAGGGCATTAGGGTTGTTCTGGCCACCAATGTGGCAGAAACTTCTTTGACGGTACCGGGTATTCGCTATGTGATTGATCCCGGCACGGCCAGGGTTAGTCGTTACAGCTATAGAACCAAGGTTCAACGCTTACCTATTGAAGCCATTTCCCAAGCCAGTGCAAACCAACGTATGGGGCGCTGTGGTCGAATCAGTGAGGGAGCATGTTTTCGTCTTTATAGCGAGGAGGATTTTAGGGGCCGTGCAGAATTTACTGACCCGGAAATTGTTCGTACCAATTTGGCGTCGGTTATTTTAAAAATGCTTCACTTACGGATTGGGGATATCCGCGACTTTCCTTTTGTTGAGGCGCCAGACAACCGTTTGATCAATGATGGTTTTAACCTGCTGAAGGAATTGCAGGCGGTGAATAGTCGTGGTGAGTTAACGACTATTGGGCGGCAACTATGTCGTCTCCCCGTTGATCCAAAAATGGGGAAAATGCTCATGACGGCAGCGGGGGAAGGAGCACTCAAAGAGGTGTTGGTGATTGTCTCTGCGCTGAGTGTACAAGACCCACGCGAGCGCCCCGCAGATAAACAGCAAGCAGCTGATGAAAAGCACCGTCAGTGGCAGGATAAAGAGTCTGACTTTGTTACGCTGCTGAATGTGTGGCAGCACTTCGAAGAGCAGCGTCAGGAGTTAAGCCGGAGTCAGTTTGATAAGTACTGTCGCCGGCAATTTGTTTCGCCACTTCGTATGCGAGAGTGGCGCGATTTACATCACCAATTGCACAGTGCCTGCCGCGAACTAAAGTTGAAAGAAAATCATCAGCCAGCAGGGTACCCAGCTATTCATCGCTCACTATTGAGTGGCCTTCTTGGGCAGATCGGTTTTCGCCATGAAAACAAAGAATATTTGGGTACACGAAATCGTAAATTCTATGTTTTCCCAGGCTCGGGTTTACAGAAAAAACCACCAAAATGGCTAATGTCCGGATCGATGCTGGAAACCTCCAAACTTTTTAGCCATCACAATGCGTCTATTGACCCAGAGTGGCTCTCGACATTGGCTGCACACCTGGTAAAAAAGAGTTACAGCGAACCCCACTATAGTGCCCGTAATGGTCAGGTAATGGTCTTCGAAAAGCAGACGCTCTATGGCCTGCCCATTGTTGAAAAGCGCCAATGTTCCTACGGTAAAATTAACCCGACGCTGTGTAGAGAGCTTTTTATTCGGGCGGCACTGGTGGAGGGTGAATATCGCGGGAAGGGTCGATTTTTTAAGCACAACCAGCAGCTTCAGGATGGCCTTCAAGACATTGAGTCCAAGACCCGGCGTCGGGATATTCTGGTTGATGATCAAATCTTATATGACTTTTATGATGAATTGATCCCGACGGATGTTATTAACCTTGCGGGATTTGAGCATTGGCGCAAGGAGGAAGAAAAACAACAGCCAGAGCTTCTCAATATGGATGTTGAGTTGCTGGCACAGCGTCAGCTAACTGACAGTACAGAATCTCAATTTCCTGATCACATCGAATGGCAGGGGACACGCTACCCCTTGAGTTATCACTTCGAGCCGGGGCACCCGGAGGATGGGGTGAGTATTACGGTGCCTGTCAGTATTTTGCACCAAGTGCCACTTTACCGTTTTGATTGGCTCGTCCCCGGTATGTTGAGGGATAAGTGTATTGCCTTGGTTAAGGGGTTACCAAAATCTTTACGTCGAAATTTTGTACCGGTGCCAAACTATGTGGATAAAGCATTAGTCTCATTAATGCCCGCTGACATACCACTGACGGAAGCTTTAGGCATGCAACTTAAGCGACATGCCAGTGTGGAAGTTTCAGCAGAAAACTGGCAGCAAGTGCAACTGGAAAATATATATCACCTAAACATTAAACTAGTCGATGAGAATAATCAGGTTCTCACCATGAGTAGAGACCTTAATAAGCTGAAGAGTCAATATCGTGGCCAAGTCACTCAGACTTTAGGTCAACCCATCGCCAATACTATTGAGCGGGACAATGTGGAGCAGTGGGATTTTGATGAGTTACCGGAAGTTTTTTCCATAGAACAACAGGGCTTAACTATTCGCACATACCCGGCCTTGGTCGTCGAAAAGAATCAGATTAATCTGACGTTGCTGGATGACCCAACAACGGCAGAAAATAATACATTGGACGGGTTGGTGAGATTGTATCAATTGGTTTTCCCAGAGCCAGCCCGATACCTTCGTAAGCAACTATTAAAGGGGTTGGACTTACAACTCAAGTCCGCAGGGTTACCCGGCAAAGAAATACTTCTTCCTTCGATCGTTGATGCGGCTTATTTTTCAGCGTTACTTAAAGGTAAATCTATTCCTCGAACACAGCCTGAGTTTGAGGCATACCTTGAAAAAGGTAAGGGGGAAATTGTAGGTTTCTCCAATGACCTAGAGACATTGCTGGTTTCTTGGTTGCCGTTGTTATCTGAGATTCGCAAGGCGATAAAAAAACAGGGGTTAACGGCACTTCATGCTGTGGGAGATATCAATAATCAGTTGGCCACTTTGTTTGCAGATGAGTTTATGTGCTGTGTGCCTTTGTCTTGGTTAAAGCAATATCAGCGTTATCTAAAAGCGCTATTGGTACGATTGGAAAAGATGCCAGCACAACTTCATAAAGATAGAGAGTCCACGCTTATTTTGGAGAAGCTGGAGCAGCGGCTAATAACATTTGATACTCATTGGAAGCATTTATCTATGAAGACGAGACAAGAGGTGTGGCAGCATCGGTTTATGTTGCAAGAGTATAGGGTGTCGTTATTTGCTCAGCAGTTAAAGACGGTTTTCCCCATATCAGATAAACGCATAGACACTCACTGGAAGGAACTGAAACCAATATTGCCAGCCTAATAGATGAGCTTGTTATTGTCATAAATATAGTGGCTTTTCAGTCACGGTTTAAAAGTATTAATTAGGCTGAAACTTAATTTGGAACACTCGGTCATAGTAGTCAGCTTCGTTTGGATAGGCGATTCAACAACGTTAAACACAACATTTTATGGAGATTAATTATGTCAAAATATAACCTGAAACCATTGGCCGCTGCAGTTGGTGCGGTATTTATGGCATCTGTTGCAATTGCCCCTATGGCCTCTGCCGCCGAAAATCCTTTTCAGGCCAATGAGCTGAGTTCAGGTTACAACCTGGCAGATTCTCATGGCGAAGGAAAATGCGGTGGGGATATGGGCAAAGCCACAAAAGAAGGTAAGTGTGGCGAAGGAATGGATAAAGCCGCAAAAGAAGGCAAGTGCGGTGAAGGCATGGATAAAGCCGCAAAAGAAGGCAAGTGCGGTGAAGGCAAGTGCGGAGTAAATAAAGGCAAGGCTATGAAAGAAGGTAAGTGTGGTGAAGGAATGGATAAAGCCGCACACGAAGGTAAATGTGGTGAGGGTATGAAAAAAGCCGCAGAGGAAGGTAAGTCTGCTATGGAAGGTAAGTGTGGTGGTAAAGAGTAATAGCCACTTCTGAGGTTTGATATGAGTAATAGCCAATCCCCAGTGTTAGGCGCAGGAGTAGGATTGAGGCGGGCCCTGATGGGCCCGCTGTCTTCTGTCTCCACCAAACAGGTAGATTTTATGGAGGTGGCCCCGGAAAACTGGATTAACGTTGGTGGACGTTTTGGAAAGCAGTTTCGAGAATACACTGAACGCTTCCCATTCGTCTGTCATGGTTTATCTTTATCGATTGGGTCTCCTTCGCCTTTGGATTTTGAGCTGCTGGGGCAGATTAAACAGTTTATTCATGAGCATCAGATTCGTTGCTACTCAGAACATTTGAGTTATTGCAGTGATACAGGCCATCTCTATGATTTGATGCCAATCCCTTTTACCGAAGAGGCGATTCGCTACACAGCTGATCGTATTCGACAAGTTCAGGATTTCCTTGGCCAGCGAATTGCGATGGAAAATGTGTCGTACTACGGCGCGCCGCAACAGGAAATGGCCGAAATTGATTTTATCAATGCAGTCATTGAGCAGGCTGACTGTGATTTTCTATTAGATGTAAATAATATTTATGTGAACAGTGTTAACCATCGCTACGATGCAGAGACGTTCCTCCGTCACTTACCTGGCGATCGCGTGGTTTACGCACATACGGCCGGACACTATGTAGAAGCTGAGGATTTATTAGTGGACACCCATGGTGCTGATGTCATTGATCCTGTCTGGGATTTACTTGGCAAGGCATATGGTCTATTTGGCGTCATCCCTACACTGCTGGAGAGAGACTTTAACCTCCCTCCAGTGGATGAGCTATTAGCTGAGGTTAATCAAATCAAGGTCATTCAGTCCGCCCATGCCTTAGTTAAATCAAATAACGCTATTGGTGCTTGATATGTCAGCTAACAGCTTTCAACAGACACAGTATGATTTCGCTGCCCACCTTCGTGATCCATTAATGAAACCAGCGCCTGCCGATATCGAAGATCGGAGGATGAAGATCTACCGGGACCTTATCTACAATAATATTGAGTCTTTTCTGAGCAGCGGCTTCCCTATTCTTCACAGTATTTTA
Source organism: Porticoccus sp. (assembly GCA_036961395.1). Taxonomy (GTDB): domain Bacteria; phylum Pseudomonadota; class Gammaproteobacteria; order Pseudomonadales; family Porticoccaceae; genus Porticoccus. The sequence continues at coordinate 2,139 of JBALVP010000023.1, read as the reverse complement.
GAAGATGGGCATTGGCACGACATGGTCAGGGATTTTGTTAGTCATCATCAGAGTCATACGCCGTACTTTCTTGAAATCAGCCAAGAGTTTTTGAGCTATCTACAAAAAGAGCGTGAGGTAAATCCCAATGATCCTTCTTTTATACTTGAGTTAGCCCATTATGAGTGGGTTGAGTTGGCGTTGGATGTTTCAACAGCAGAAATACCTGAGATGACAGCTGAAGTGGGGGATGTATTGTCAACAGGACTTTCTGTATCACCAATGGCTTGGCGGTTATCCTATCAGTATCCGGTACATAAAATTGGCCCTGACTATTTGCCCGCAGAGCCGCCTGAAGAGTCAACCTTTCTAGTGGTTTATCGGAACCGTAGGGATGAGGTGAAATTCCTTGAAATCAATACGGTGACCGCACGTTTGTTACAGGTTATTGACGAGCAACAGCTTACTGGTAGGGCGGCACTATTATTGCTTGCGGATGAGTTGCAAGCCGACGATCCTACTTCAGTGATCAGTTTCGGCGAAGGTGTTCTGACCAAGTTGTATTCACTCGAAATATTGATTTCAGCCTAATATCCTACCCAATAAAAAACGGCCCGATTGGGCCGCTTTCTGAAAACCATTCTACAGTCGTTAAACTGCACCTGACTTTCCTTTATGTCGGTTAGAATTTGGTATTGAGGTCAACCTCAAGGCGATCAAAATCGAATTCTTCACCACGGGTGTAATCGCCATACTCATTAGATAAGTATGTGACTCCGAGGGATGTGTTTTTACTTATGCCGTATGCGGCTTTCAGTATGTGGCCTTTCACATCGGTACCACCGCCACCAAAATCAGAATCGGTAAATATCGCAAATACGGCATCTGCCTCTAGGTCTTGATAGGTGTAACCAACTTGCCAGTCACCTTTATTCTTAACCTTCCCAAACTTCACGCCAGCGGCATAACCGGTATCTTCATCTGCATCATTGTTTTTAACATAGTCAGTAAACAATGTAGTGGGAATACCAGCAAGCTTCGTGTTGAACTCGGCAAAGATTTCCAGAAGTTCATAGTCGAATGCATAGTTACCATTTCCATCCAGAGAGTTACCAAATCCATTATCCTCGTCCCCGATGATTTGCCCAGCATTTATTGATCCTGCCAAGGGTATATAGAAGTAGCTACTGCCCACCTTGAACTTAGTGTTATCAGAAATTTTACCGTTATAGCCAACCTGGAGGCCCATCATCTCTTCGGTGTCTTTGTCGGCATTACTTCCGTTGTCACTGTTTAAGAAGTGGTAGCCAGCAGTAGCCCATATGGTACCGTTATCGAAAGAGACGTGAGCACCTTCAGGGCGGTAATCACCATCCCACAACAAGCCATTTTTGGCGACTTTATAGTAAGGGTTTTTGGTTTTACCACCGACTAGGTGAAGATTTTCAGTAAAATTCCAGTCAATCCATGCCATATCCAGCTGGACGCCTTTGGATGTGCTGGCTGAACCAAGTGTTTGGTTAGTTGAGATGGGGTCATCCTCACCCGTGGCCAGTGCAACACCGGCTTTTACGTCATCACTGACTTTAGCGGTGAGGCCAATACGGGCACGAACACGATTGCGCCTTCTCTCATCGTCTTTTCGGTCGTCATCAATGGTTTCATAACGATAGCGAAAATCACCATTCCAAACGATTTTGTCTGCCCATGAGTCTGGTCTGGCAGCGACAGCAGTGGCTGTACTCTCAGTTTTTACTTCCATTTGGTTTAGGCGTTCAGTGAGAGCAGCGATCTGGCCTCTTAATTCATTTAGGGTAGCCTGATCTGTGTCAGCGAAGACAGTGGGGCTTGTGGAAAGTGCAGCAACAGCTAAGTAAAGTGCGGTACGTTTCATTTTTGCGACTCCAATCCTTATTTATGGGGTTGTGAGTAAAATTATTAGCCTTAATAGTGGCTAGTACAGGCTCAATAGTGGGTCAGTCCCGACTGAACCATGCGCGCATTGTCTGTTATCTACATGTCAGTTTTATGACGAAAATAAGACTCTGGGGATGAATTTGACCATCATTGGCAGCAATAAAAATGCTCTTTATGACAAAAATGGTAGTAGAGCATGATTTTCAAGCATATCTTGCGGTATACCTGAAAAAGCGGAACGTG
>JBALVP010000022.1:10897-15491 GCA_036961395.1 Porticoccus sp. | reverse complement strand
GGCTGCCCTCTTCCATCAACATACTCTCAGAACCCAGCTGCTCAAATAACTCAATACCTGAATCAATCATCACTTTAGCCACATCCATTTTGGCATCCTGTAAAAACTCCTGCATTTCATCTGAAAAGCTAATACTGATTAGAGGCTCATCTTTTTCGTTAGCGCGCTGGAGTGCGATATCACCATTAGGTAATACCACGATTTCGAAAAGAGAAGGAGACATGTGTTATTCCAGTGGGTAGTTTGACTGTGTAGGCAACGGAATTGTAACAGGGTCACACTCCGTTATTAACCCTTAGCGCCTTGATGACTTCATACGTACAGAGGTAATTAATCCAGAAACAGCCTAACACTCAACCATTAATGATCGATGACGGTCAATCATCTCTTCGAAGTTCTCATACCAGCGCCTAAGTTGTTTCTTCCCCAAAGTAAGCCCCTCACCCTGTTGATCCACTTGCATCACCGCAATCTGGCTGGATTCGACTGTCTTGGCTTTTTGTTGGGGCAGCCCGGACAACTGTTCATAAGCAAACAGCATCTGGTAAAGCCAGCTATCAGGATTAGCCTCCAAATTAGAAATTTCTTGTGCTTCCCCTGGGTGCTTGTTGATACTTGCCAGGCAAGAGGTCAGCCCTTCCACACTCGAGATCGACTCAGGCGACTTGAACTGGTAGGTGGTCGCTATTTCGCATAGATAATGATGATAGCCACAAGCCAACTGATAAAGTGCTGACTGACATAAGACTTCGTCCAACTGAGTTGACCCGTTAGAGTCAGACTGAAGCTGCCCTAACAACAACTTGCTAAAATACAGTTTTTGATTGACTGCCGAAAGATACGCGTTCACCGTTGCTCCACTTTATCTACAGCCCCATTTTATTTCTTGCTACCCTTTCGGCCATCCGTCTCACGCCAGGTACCATTGTCGTAAAATGCTTTCCAACCTGAAGGTTTGCCGTCAATCTCTGATTGAACGTACTGCTCTTTCGTCTTGCGACTGAACCGTATCACTGTCTTCAAACCATCAGGGTCCTCAACAGGCGCCTCAAACAAAAAATTGTATTTAGGGTCAATTTCGGCTTTATGGGGCAGCAATTCACTCACCTGTGGAGCCCGTGTCTCACGATGCTTGGGAAATTTACTCGCTGCTAGGAACAATCCTGACGCACCATCACGCAAGATATAGTGATCCTCTACCTTTTGACAGGCTAGCTCCGGCATCGGAACCGGATCCATCTTGGGTGGAGCAGCCTCCCCGCTTCTCAACAGCTTACGGGTGTTTTTACAGCTCTCACTGGTACAGCCAAAATACTTGCCAAATCGACCGGACTTCAGCTGCATATCATGGCCACATTTGTCACACTCGATAAGTGGCCCTTCATATCCCTTGAGCTTAAAACTACCGGCTTCCACCTCAAAACCTTCACAGTCCGGATTGTTTCCACAAATATGAAGTTTTCGGGTTTCATCAATCAGGTAGCTGTCCATTGCCGTAGTACAAATTTCACAACGATGCTTGTGAAGCAACTGCTTGGATTCAGCTTCATCATCTTCATCAATATTGACGGCCTCATCACCCGCCGTGAGATTTAACGTACCTTTACAACGTTCTTTCGGAGGGAGGCTATAACCGGAGCACCCCAAAAACACACCGGTGGATCCGCTGCGAATCGTCATTGGACGATCACACTGGGGGCAAGGTATATCTGTTAGAGATGGCTCATTTGGGCGCATCCCGCCCTCTGCAGCTTCAGCCTTGGCAAGCTTCCCTGAGAAGTCTGCATAGAAGCGATCTAGCACCACTTTCCAATCCAGTTCCCCTTGAGCGATTTCGTCCAGATATTCTTCCATGGTGGCAGTAAAGCCATAATCCATCAGGTCAGAAAAGTTCTCCGTCAGCCGGCCCGTCACAATGTCGCCAATTTTTTCGGCGTAAAAACGTTTATTTTCAACCCGGACATACCCTCTATCCTGAATCGTTGAAATAATGGACGCATAGGTTGATGGACGACCAATACCACGTTTTTCCAGCTCTTTGACCAGCGCAGCTTCGGAAAAGCGAGCCGGTGGTTTAGTAAAGTGCTGTAGAGGAATTAACAGGTTCATCGCCAACTTTTCACCCACAGCCATTTCGGGTAGTTCTACATCATCATTTTTCTTGGCCAGTGCAGGTAACACCTTCAAATAACCATCAAACCGAGTGACTCGCCCCTTGGCACGTAATTCAAAATCACTAGCCGTCACGCTCACCGTGGTACTGGTAAATTGTGCAGGGGTCATCTGACAGGCGACAAACTGTTGCCAGATTAACCGATAGAGTTTTTTTGCATCTTCTTCCATGCCCACCAGATCACTGGGGACAATATCAATATTTGATGGACGAATAGCCTCATGCGCTTCTTGAGCACCGGACTTACTGCTGTAGGTATTCGGGTTTTCCGGCAGATACTCATCACCGTAACGGGTTTGAATAAACTCTCGGCAAACCGCCACCGCATCAGCACTCAAACTGGTAGAATCAGTACGCATATACGTAATATAACCAGCTTCATAGAGGCGCTGGGCCGATATCATGGTCTTCTTTACCCCATAACCCAGACGAGTACTCGCAGCCTGCTGTAGGGTAGATGTGATAAATGGCGCTGAGGGCTTACTGCCTGTGGGTTTATCTTCACGATTAGTGACTTGGTATTCGGCATTTCTCAACGCATCAACTGCTGAGTCGGTCTGTGCCTTGTTCTTGGGAAGAAAGTTTTTACCGGCCTGTTTTTTAACTTCGAAACGGATTTTATCTTCAATCTCCGTTTCTAAATCGGCGTGCAATGTCCAATACTCATCGGGAACAAATGCCCGGATTTCATGTTCCCGCTCAACAATTAACTTCACCGCTACTGACTGCACACGTCCGGCTGACAAGCCACGTGCCACCTTGCTCCAAAGCAGTGGTGACACCATAAAGCCCACTACTCTATCGAGGAAACGACGGGCTTGCTGAGCATTCACACGATTATCATCAAGTTCCGACGGTTTAGAAAAGGCTTCTTGAATCGCCTTCTTGGTGATTTCGTTAAACACTACTCGCTTATAGCGGCCATGATCACCGCCAATCGTTTCTCTCAAGTGCCAGGCAATCGCCTCTCCCTCTCGATCCAAATCCGTCGCGAGGTAAATTTCGTCAGCATCTTTAGCCAACTTCTTCAGTTCGGTAACGACTTTTTCCTTGCCCGGCAGAATTTCGTAACGGGCTTTCCAATCATTGTCAGGGTCTACACCCATCCGGTTAACTAGCTGCACCTTGGCTTTACGTGCTTTGTGTTTAATCTTCTCTTCGGGCGACAGTTTTCGGGTAATCGCCGCAGCTTTTGCGCGTTCTTTGGGATCTACAGCCTTACCACCACCGGTTGGTAGATCTCGAATATGGCCGACACTGGACTTAACAATGAAGTCATTGCCCAGATACTTATTGATCGTCTTGGCCTTGGCTGGTGACTCTACAATAACGAGTGATTTGCCCATAAAACTGTCATTTACTCTGTGGTTTGATTGCTTAGAGTGGGATTGAAGTACCATAAACCCCACCTGAGGAGGCGAATATACATGTGCCTCCGGTGGGTCGGTCAAGGAAATTTTTAATATACTTTGTAATTACAGGTGATATCACTCAGTTTCGTATTGCGTCTCTCAGGACAGATAATTGATCACTAACCACCCCAATATCGTTCAAATCACCCCGTTCCTGCCAGTAAATCCGAACACCCTCGGGACTGGCTTCCAAAGCAGCCACCGTCTTCGGAAGCTTCTCAAGTACAGCGCCAATACAACTGACCAGTCTGTCATTCGATTCCCTACCCATCCATTGCCACTCTGGCCAGGGCGATGGGTCTCCCCGATGAGTTTCTTTCAGTAATAACCACTTTTCCATACGTGGCTCGCCAGATGGATCAGAGCCCGGGTTCCAGGGAAGGCTATAAGTCACATACTCAAGTCGCCCTTCACCCTCCCTAGCATCGGCGGGCTTGCTTAACTTAACTCTCAATCCAGTTGTTGCGGCCTTCTGACGCATGGCCGTAATCAGTTTCTGGCGAGGTGACTGCCGGAACCACATCAGTGGCGACAGGATGATGGCCAATACAAAGGCTATTAACAAATAGGTCATTGTCTGCTACAACTTCATAAGAACTAATTAATTTTAACTCCCGACAATGGAAGAAACTCTATGTCTGCCTATAAACATATACTCGTTGGCCTTGACTTGTCTGAAGAATCACAGCAACTAGTTGACCGAGTCAAGGCTCTCTTTACAGATGGCACTCAGAAAATGAGCTTGATTCATGTCCAGGAGCCGCTCTCATTTGCGTACGGCGGCGATATACCCATGGACCTTACCGATGTACAAAACCAACTCGAAGATCGCGCTAAGGCTCGTTTAGGGGCTATTGGTAAGGAGTTAAATGTCGCTCCTGAGGATCAGCATGTCATTATCGGTCAACCCGCCCATGAAATGCATCGTTTTTCCACAGAAAACAATATTGATCTCGTAGTGGTAGGAAGCCATGGACGTCACGGCATAAGCCTACTATTTGGCTCTACT
>JBALVP010000022.1:0-10799 GCA_036961395.1 Porticoccus sp. | reverse complement strand
TATAGACCGAGCACACAACCCAAATACGGAATTACTTCGTTTTTACTGACGAGCTCTTAACAGGCAATGATGCGAATCACCATGGACCGATGCACTGGCTTAAGAGCCCGTAACCTTCAATTATCTACTCTGCTTCTCTTGGCACTGTTATTTGTGGTGCCCTGTTTATCCATTGCTGGCAGTTTATCTCTTAATGAACAACGGGAATTCTACCAAGAAGCAAAAGTCGCCCTCTCAAGGGGTGATCAGAGCAAATACAAGAGTATTCTCTCTCGCATCGGTAATTACCCGCTTCGACCTTATCTGGAATATACCGAACTATCTGACCGACTGAGACGACGCCCCAAACGAGACGTCCAGAATTTCTTGTCTAAACACGATGGCACTCCTATCGCAACCAGACTCCGTTACCGGTGGCTGGAAACGCTTCGAAGCAAAGATCACTGGCAAGACTACCTCAGAGACTACCAATCCAATAAAGCAACGACAGAGCAACAATGTTATTACCACTTGGCACGTATCCGCCACGGTGATCAGTCAGATGCCATTCCTGAAGGACTTAAACTCTGGTCGGTGGGAAAGTCTCAGCCCAAGGGCTGCGACAAACTCTTTGGCTGGCTGATTGAGAATAATCAGATTACAGAATCTATTGCCTGGCAACGGTACACCAGATCAGTGCTAAACCACCAGTACAAGCTTGCCCGCTATCTTCAACGCTTTTTTACCTCCACTCGTTATCAGGAACTGGCAGAGAAATTTTACAGTATCGACCGCAACCACCGATTGGTTGGCGACTATGCCTTTTTCAATAAATACACACTAAAAAATAATAGCCAAGAGGTCTACGAAGTCATCACTCATGGGCTCAGACACCTCGCACGAGTTGATGCTACGACCGCACTCAAACACTGGAGTCGCTACCAGCAAATACACACCTTTACACCCACACAAAAGAATCAAATCATCACTGCGTTGGTGAAAGGGCTGTACGCCCAGGAACACGCGGCATCTGCCGACAGCTACCTGACAGATAATCTGGAATATGTCGATGTGGGGCTTCTTGAGTGGCGTGCGAGAGAAGCTATGCGTGAAGCCAGCTGGCATGATGTATTGCAATGGATTGACCGTATGCCCAAGGAGTTACAGCAAGATAATCGCTGGCGTTACTGGAAAACACGGGCTCTCCAACTCAACACAACTACCGCTGACAAGCCACCACCGCCTAAAGATGATACTTATGAACAGCTGTCTGTCACCCGCAGTTTCTACGGCTTTCTTGCCAGTGAATGGCTAGGCTATGACTACAGCATGGCTCACCGTAAAACCGCTGTTAGCTCAGAACAAATAGCCCAACTTGAACAGCTACTAGGCTTTATTCGCACTCGCGAACTTATTTATCATGATGAATACTTTTTTGCTCGACGCGAATGGCGCCATGCTACCCGTAACTTCAATGAAACGGAGTGGGTCACTGCCGCCCATTTAGCCCGACGCTGGCAATGGCACAATGGTGTCATTACCAGCATGATCAGTGCTGCCTACTGGGATGATATTGACCTGCGTTTCCCGCTAGCATTCAAAGAGAGTTTCGAGCGCCATGCCAATAAAACCGGAGTGCCTATTCACCTACTGTTTGCTGTAGCACGGCAGGAAAGTGCACTTGCCCACGACGTAAACTCCCCCGCTGGAGCAAAAGGGCTTATGCAATTGATGCCCGCTACGGCAAAAGAAACTGCTCGTAAAAATGATGTTCGTTATCGGGGTAGCCATGAACTCCATGAGCCAGAAATGAATATCACCTTGGGCAGTCGCTATTACAGTGAAATGCTCAAGCGCTTTGACAACAACCGAATACTTGCCACCGCTGCCTATAACGCGGGGCCGCACAGGGTGGACCGCTGGCTGAAAGAAACAGACAGCAAACTTCCCTTTGATGCCTGGATAGAAACCATCCCCTTTCGAGAAACCAGAAACTATGTACAAAATGTGCTGGCCTTCTCCGTGATTTATGCCCACCACCTGGATAATCATGAACGGATACTCAGCAAGCAAGAAAAAAGCCGGTTGCTATGACAGACCAGCACACTAGTCCTGCCCCTCTTATAGATATCGGTGTCAATCTCAGCAATCAACGTTTTGAAAAAGATATTGAACAGGTACTACACCGGGCACAACGTGCCAATGTCAGCCAGCTCATTCTCACAGGCACCAGTGAACAAGAAAGTGAAACCGTTTTCGCTCTCACCCAAAAACTGGCCGATGATTTTCCCAACATGCTATTCAGCACCTGTGGAGTACACCCTCACGATGCCAAACACTTTAACAGCGACACACTAAACCACCTGAAAGCACTGGCAAAGAATTCTTCAGTCGTCGCCATCGGTGAAACCGGACTCGACTTCAATCGTAACTTCTCTACACCAATAGATCAGGAAAGAGCCTTTGAGGCCCAGCTTGAGTTAGCCATTGAATTACAGCTCCCGGTATTTATGCACGAACGAGATGCCCACCAACGGCAATTTGACATACTCAAACAATATCGAGATCACTTGGTTGATGGTGTTATCCACTGTTTTACGGGTGACAAAACTGCATTATTTAATTACTTGGACATTGATCTTCATGTTGGCATTACCGGCTGGATTTGCGACGAGCGCCGCGGACAAGAACTTCAACGACTGGTTAAAAATATTCCATTGGAAAGACTGATGTTGGAATCCGATGCACCCTACCTGACACCTCGAACCATCACACCAAAACCTAAAGGCGGGCGAAATGAACCGGCCTATTTGCCCTGGGTACTAGATGGCATAGCTGCACATCGCGAGGAAACAACTCTCGTTATTGCAGAAAAAACCTCTGCCACAGCCCGTGCTTTTTTTAAAACTAATGGAACTTAAACTTGAATTTAATACTTATTTAAACCCGGCCTTCGCTCAGACAAACTGATTAACCTGAAGGCCAAATATTGTGGGATTTCCATTCCGTTTGTAAATACAGCGCCTCAACTTTTTCTCTAGCCCATGGCGTTCTTCGCAAGAATTTAAGGCTAGAATTAATGCTTGGATCATTGATGAAACATTTTATCTTAATCCTGCGACCCAACTCCTCCCAGCCATACTTCTTCTCCAAGCGGGTAACCACCATTTTCAGGGTTATCCCATGCATTGGATCCTGTTGTGTTGAATTATTCATCTGATTTAGTACCGCAACAATGCTCAACGCCCTGATCTAGCTCAGTCTTGTTTATATTCATTCTTCAACCCTCACACATCTTTCTCTCTAAGTTTTTCCCAACTAATGTTCGGGCTTCTATTATTAGACAACCTTGGCAACGACAGCATACAGCGGGTCACCCATTTCAGGGCTACGGTTCATTAATTCTATTTCTTCAAAGCACCCGGCCTCTGTAAGAAAGGATTTAATCAAGTATGCCCGCTGATCATCGGACAGATACAGCCAGGCAGCAGTGGCCTTTGTTTCAAAACATCGATTTGAATAAGTAATGATCAAAGGGGCCTTGCTTTGCAAGACACGTCCTATTTCTTTGAGTACAGCCACTGGCTTTACTAAATAATCAATAGAGGCACAGATAAGTCCTGCACCAAATTCGTTATTACCGAAGGGCAATGTTGGATTGATATTCAGGTCATGAACGAGAGCGTCCGTCAGCTGTTTATTATTGGTCATCTCCCTTGTGTTCATACCCAAACCTACCACCCGGCCATAACTGGTCTCCTCTGGCAGGTGACTAAGCCAACTGCTCATCAAATCCAACACATCAGTATTCTCTGGTAAGTAATGTGCGTAGAGTTCTGTCACGGCCTGCATGGCGGCAGGGTCGAGATGGCTGACAAACCGTGGAATAGCATAAAATTGTTCATCCGGTGCTTCATCTGAGCGCCGGAATGCATCATCGGTTAATTGGATTTTATAGTTTTTTTCAAATGCCATGGGGAATAGACTAGGTCATGTAAGATAACCGAGTAAAGTTTACCTCGTCACCCTCACTACATCGATAGAGAAGCCACCATTAAAGCTCAACCTAGGGTCGCGCTCTGAACCAACTAACATGAACCAATGGCGAAGAAACAACAAGTATAAAGCAACCGACTGATGCTGCTGATATGAAACAAACCACAAACCGACAAGTTCGGCTGAAAAAAAGACCGACGGGCATTCCACAGGCCGAGCACTTTGAGATTGTTCAGGCCCCAATACCCGCCCCCGGTGACGGGGAAGTCCTTATTCGTAATATTTTTCTTTCCGTTGAACCGGCCATGCGAGGCTGGGTTAGCCCTGTAGCAAACTATTCAGAACCCGTGGCCCTGGGCGCCGTCATGCGCTCACTGGCTGTCGGCGAGGTTTTGGCATCAGGCGACCCTGAATACCAACCCGGCGATTATGTTACGGGTATGTTTGGCTGGCAGGACTACACCCTGATAGATACCCGAACAGATAACGAGAGCATTCAACGTAAAGTCAGTGGCGACGGGCTACCTATTTCCACCGCACTGGGTGTATTGGGGCTGAATGGCATGACTGCCTATTTTGGACTGTTAGATATTGGCCAGCCTAATGCCGGCGAGACCGTGGTCGTCTCCACCGCAGCTGGAGCAGTGGGCTCCTGTGTCGGCCAACTCGCCAAAATAAAGGGTTGTCGCACCGTGGGTATTACCGGTGGCCCGGACAAGGTCAAACTCTGCTGTGAAGTGTTTCAGTACGACCAGGCCATTGATTATCAAAATATTGATAGTCAGGCCATCGACAACCCCTCTAAGGGGCTGGGTGAACAATTGACTACCACCTGCCCCAACGGAATTGATGTCTATTTTGATAATACCGGCGGCGCCATCAGCGATGCCGTATTAAACCACCTGAATGTTGGCGCAAGAGTTGTGATTTGTGGCACCGCCTCTATAGCAAGCTGGGACCCAATTCCACAGGGCCCAAGAGTAGAACGCCAACTCATTGTGAAACGTGCTCGAATGCAAGGCTTCCTCATCTTCGACTACCAAGACCGCTATGGTGAAGCCATAGACAATCTCACAGAATGGGTCAGTACCGGCCTGATTCACTACCGTGAAGATATACTAGATGGCATAGAACAGGCACCAGGGGCCATTGCCGGCCTGTACCGTGGTGAAAACCGGGGTAAACGGTTGATTCAAATCGCGTCCTCATCGCGCTGATACAAAAAGAAACGGAGGATAACCATGCCCTCTATACGCAGTTATTTTTGGCGTACGATCCTAAAAATAAGCGCAAACTACAACAAACCTCTGGATCAATTGAGGACAAAGCTGGTCAGGGACACTCGGTTTCTTAAACCGCCAAAAGATGTCCATGTAAGGCCGACAACCGTCTCGGGCGTTTCTGTCGAGTGGCTTGAGCCACCCCACCCCGCCAAGGGTAAAACCATGATATACCTCCATGGTGGTGGCTACGTGATGGGTTCCCCCGCCACCCACCGCAGTCTGGTGGCCCGGTTAGCCAAAGCCTGTCACGTCAAGACCCTTTCTGTGGATTATCGCCTGGCACCCGAGCACCCTTTTCCCGCTGGGCTTGAAGACGCACTGGCCGTCTACAGCGGGATAATTAGCCAGGGTTTTTCACCACAAAATATCATCATTGCGGGTGATTCTGCCGGTGCCGGGCTCACACTGGCAACACTGATTTCATTGAGAGATGACAACTTACCTCTTCCTGCTATGGCACTCTGTATTTCTCCCTGGACTGACCTCACTTTAACGGGTGACTCCATAACAACCTGTGCAAAAATAGATCCGTATATCTCCCATGACCTACTTAAACTGGGTGCTAATTATGTCGGTAACCATGACCCCAAAAATCCCCTTATTTCTCCATTTTATGCAGACCTGAAGGGACTTCCTCCCTTGCTGATTCACGCAGGTACAGATGAAGTCTTACTCAGTGATACCACACGGCTTGTAGCATCGGCCAGACGTGCCAATGTAGATGTCTCTGTGAAAATATGGGCAAAAATGTGGCATGACTTTCACCTGTGGGCGCCTTATATTCCCGAAGCTAACCAAGCCATTGAAAAAATAAGTGAGTTTGTAGAAAGCCATTGGCATAACAGCAATTAAACTGACAGCCCACGAGCAATTTCAATGAACAAACCACAGTTTTCATCATGGATTATTCCACTAATAATTGCTGTCGCCATCCCGACCATTGCCTGCTTTGCTTACTACTCTCTGGATGAAATGAACGGTTCCGGCATGCTTAGAGAAAAAAATAGTTTTTGGACTTCTGCTATTATTTTAGCCTACCCTACTAGTCTCATTGGGATGATAGGCCTCGTCATGACACACTATTCCCCGAAAAAATCTTTAATAAAATATTCAACATGGGGTGTCTGCATGCTGCTTCCTATTGTGTTTTTACTATTTGTAAGGGCATAAGGTAAACGCTGGGACAACGAATCGTTTAGGGTGCTAAGATTTAAGTGGCAAAAAACAGGGGCTAGAGATCACGTGAGTAAATTACTGTATATAGAGTCATCTCCAAGAAAAGACAGGTCAGCTTCGATAGAAGTAGCACAATCCTTTATTTCTACTTTTCAAAATATGGGCACTGACAATGAAGTCAAAACTCTCGATTTATGGGATGAAGTGTTACCCGAGTTTGACGGGAACCGTATTAATGCAAAATACCGAGTGATGCACGGAGAGAACCCCACACAAGAAGAAGCGTTGGCCTGGGAAGAAATTTCAAAGATTGTCACTCAATTTAAGGCTGCTGATCATTATCTGTTTAGCCTACCTATGTGGAATTTCTCTATCCCTTACAAGCTAAAACATTATATTGACCTCATTAGCCAACCCGGCCTCACTTGGAGTTTTTCTCCAGATACTGGATACCAAGGCTTGGTAACAGGAAAGTCTGCCACTCTGATATTAGCCCGCGGGGGAGAATACAGCAGCAGTGCTGAGGCCGGCGCCATGGATTTCCAGAAAAGCTATATGGAAATGGTTCTTGGCTTCATGGGATTTCAAGATATCAATACGGTATTGGTAGAACCAACGCTGACTGATCCTGAGTCCAAGGGGAAAACCCTTGCGGCCATGAAAGAAAAAGCCTCAAGTATTGCCAAACAGCTCTAGCATTGAAAACATCTGATAATGGCTACATAAGAAGAGACGGCATTCTTTTTATCTTTTCCAACGAGGAAAGGTTATGAAAAAACACCTGTCAGTATCACTACTACTTTCTCTTAGTCTCTCCGGTGTAAGCCATGCCGGGAGTCGCACACCCGAACCATCAACAAATCAACTGGCACCCACAGTTGCAGAAGTCGCCACCAATGTATTGTTTGGAGCTGCTGAACAACAGGTGCTTTCTGAATATTTACGCAATCAAGATGGCCGCTATAGCAGAGGCCACGAGGGGGACGATGATGACCGCTATGATTCAAGCAGTGACGGTAGACAGCATGACAAGTCCGCTAAAAAATATAAACAAAAAAGCTTACCGCCTGGGCTTCGTAAAAAACTCGAACGAGGCGGCGAATTACCACCTGGCTGGCAAAAGAAAGTAGAAAGAGGCGAAGTATTGGATGAGGACATCTATCTCAATCACACGCGCTCACTACCTGAAGAAATCCTGCGCAGACTCCCCACCGATCCTATAGGTACCTCAATCAAACAGATTGATGACCGTATTGTTCGAGTAATGGATGATACCCGCACGATACTTGATGTATTTTACTTGCTGAACCCACAACAATAGGAAGAACATTATCCTGGTGAGAGCAAGCAATCGATCAGGCTACGGCGCCATTTAGCACTTCATCAGCACGAGCCATTGCCGCCTTCATGGAGGGTAGTATTCTGCTTTTATCCAAGAACTCCAATGTACCCAGGCGAGACAAGCTAGCTTCCGCTTTTTGAGAGATACCAACGACCAGCACCTCTCTTCCACTGGCCAATTCTGCACGAATCAACTCATCGAGAATCATCGCTGTTGATGTGCCCACCAAATGTGCCCCCGTTAAATCAATAATCATTATGCGGTAAGACTCATAGCCTGCAAGACGTTGACGTAATCCACGCCCCACCCCAAAACTTAGGGGGCCTTCTAGGCGTAATAATACGGCTGCGCCCTGGTGGCTTTTTAACCTCTGTTCATCCATAGAGAGGTCATTATCCTCTGCATCGGCGCCATCGGTGAGATGTACATTATCAAGTTGGATGCTTGTTAATCGCTCAATGGTGATGAGATTAGAAATAAATACCCCAACCAGAACAGCGGTAATCAAATCAACAAAGACCGTCATCACCAGAACTATCATCATCAGGCCAACCGTATTGGCCGGTAATTTTCTCAATCGACTGAAAAATGGCCAGTCAATAATGTCGATGCCTACTTTGATCAAAATACCAGCCAGTACTGCCAACGGTACATGGGCAGCATATTGTCCCGCCCCCAACATAATGACCAACAATGTCAGTGAATGAATAGCCCCTGAATAACCCGTTTTACCGCCCGCACGAATATTCACCACCGTACGCATGGTCGCACCAGCACCCGGCAATCCACCAAAAACACCCGCTACGGCATTACCAATGCCCTGCCCTATCAACTCTTTGTCAGAATCATGATGTTCTTTAGTTAAGTTATCAGCAACAAGGGAGGTAAGTAGTGAATCAATCGCTCCGAGTACAGCCAGCAAGGTGGCGGCATATAGCAATTCACCCATGACATCCAAGGTGAAGATTGGCCAATGAGGAACTGGAAAGCCGGATGGCACATCACCAATTACTGCCACAGCATCTCCTGGCAGCCAGATCAGCGCACAAGCGGAGCCAATCAACAATGCCGCCAGTGGTGATGGACACCAAACTGCCAGACGTTCGGGCCACAGATATACGATAGCAATGGTGAGTAGCGCCAATATCAATGCAGGCATACTGACAGCTTGTAACCAGTCAGGAATGCTTGCCAGTGAAGCCATCAGCGATGAGCCGCCATCGTGGCCAAGCATAGGCCCCATCTGTAGGATGATAATGATCACACCAATGCCGGTCATAAAGCCGGAAATCACCGGGTAAGGCACCAAAATAAAATACTTGCCCAGCTTTAAAATACCAAGGGCAATTTGCATGAACCCCGCAAGAATAACGGCACTAAACCCAATCATTAACCCTGTCTCGGGATATTTGGCCTGTAGGGAAGTAAAGACGCCAGCCATCACCACCGTCATGGGGCCAGTAGGCCCTGACACCTGTCTGGCAGTTCCTCCAAACAAAGCAGCAAAGAAGCCGACAAATATCGCACCATAAATACCCGCAGCAGGCCCTGCACCAGAGGCAACACCAAAAGCCAACGCCAAAGGCAATGCAACGACAGCAGCGGTCAAACCACCCATAAAATCCATGCGTAAATGACGGGTAGTCAGTGAATTAAATAACGATTCAGACATAATGACCTACTGTTATTGATAAGGGCTTATTTGCCGCTCATTCCTGACCGCTCATTAAGCGTTTGACTTGCCCTGAGCTAAAAGGCCACCCTTTTTCCTCACCCACAGAGTTCGCAATTACGGGAATACGCACACCATATATTTCCTTGAGAGACTCGTCGTCAGCAATATTTACTTCTTGTAAGCGCCAACCACTTTCCTGAAGAATTGGGTAGACAATACTCTTCGCCTGATCGCATAGATGGCAATGGGGGCCCGTGTAGAGGGTCAATGTATTATTCATTATCGGCGACTCCTGATAGCTTCCATTTTTCAGGTAGTGCTCATTTTCCTGAAGCCTTCCACTTCCCAGGTGAGCTCCATATGTCTGAATTCTTTCCATTATCCTGAGTATCAACAACCTCTCGCCTAATCAACCAACAGTTATGGATTTTTTGGTTGCGCTGAAAGTCGGGGTCGAGGGTGCTGTCAGTAATATTTTCAACCTGATACTTATCGACAACACTCTCGTCCATCGAAAATTTTCGGAAATTATTCGAAAACACCAGTGTTCCATTTGGCGCCAAGATAGCCATTGCCTCATCAATCAGTCGTGGATGGTCCCTTTGAATATCAAGCACTGAATCCATTTTCTTGGAATTTGAAAAGGTGGGCGGATCAAGAAAAATTAAGTCGTACTCTCCCTCACCCATGGCCAACCATTCCAGGCAATCTGCACGCAACAGCTGATGGATATCTGCATCCAAATCATTCAAGGAAAAATTACGCTTTGCCCAGTCTAGGTAGCTATTGGACATATCTATGCTCACGCTCGATTTTGCCCCGCCCAAGGCCGCTTGAACCGTTGCTGCCGCGGTATAGCAGAACAGGTTGAGAAACCGCTGGCCCTTCGCCATGTCTGCGATCATGCGACGCACGGGGCGGTGGTCTAAAAACAACCCACTATCCAGATAGTCGGCAAGATTTACTTCAAATTTTGCCTGGCCCTCAGAGACGGTTAGTACCGCATTATCTCTTGGTCGATTCTTCTGACGCTGATACTGACTATCACCTTTCTGGCGACGCCTTTCCTTAAAAAATAGTTTTTTGCTGCTCTCTGGGTAGAGGTGTTGCAATGCTTGACGCACTTCAGTGAGGTGTTTGTTGGCCTGCTGCTCATCAATGTCCGTTGGTGGCGCATATTCCTGAACGTGAATGACATCACCGTAAATATCAACCGCCACTGCATATTCTGGCATATCTGCATCATAGAGCCGGTAGCAACTAACCCCCGACTGCTTTAACCATTTGTTGAGTTTTTTGGCATTCTTTTTTAGACGATTGGCAAACATCATCGCGCCTTCCGTCAGGG
>JBALVP010000225.1:0-505 GCA_036961395.1 Porticoccus sp. | reverse complement strand
AGGAGTGTTGGATTGCCTGTTGCATATTCTCGGGCATGGGATCTTGAGAGTCGACAGCCAGCCCGCCCATATAACAGAGCACTTTTATTTCGGGCTTAAGCTTTGATATCAACGTAGTGAGCTGTGGGTGAAAGGCATAACACCAGCTACACATGGGGTCCATTATATAGATCAGCGTCATTCTTGTTGCTCCTCTGCATACTTCCATTACAGGTGTAAACGACGTATTACCTATAATAGACTAAATTGCATTTAATCTATTGAAAATAATTGTTTTTTTCTTGCTTTTGTCTGACGCTGTCCGTACTATGCACGCACGTTGATGCGGGGTGGAGCAGCCTGGTAGCTCGTCGGGCTCATAACCCGAAGGTCGTCAGTTCAAATCTGGCCCCCGCTACCAAATACAAACAAAAAAGGCTTGTCGAAAGACAGGCTTTTTTTGTGCCTGAGATTTGGTACAAATAAGAAAAACGTCGGGCTCGACTCTTTATAAAAGCCTGGGAAG
>JBALVP010000224.1:0-531 GCA_036961395.1 Porticoccus sp. | reverse complement strand
GTCAATATTAATACTGCTACTGCAGAGGCTCTTTCCAATGTGTTGAGTGGTGTTGGTATGACACGTGCTGATGCTGTTGTAGCCTATAGGGAGGCTAACGGGGAGTTTACATCTGCAGATCAGCTGTTGAATGTGAAGGGGGTAGGTGAAAAAACATTAGAGAAGAACCGGGATCGAATTGTGTTGGAATAATTTGCTTTGTGATCTATTGAAAAGGCCAGCCATAGGGCTGGCCTTTTTTATAGCTAATAAAAAAGGGGCTGCATTGCTGCAACCCCTTTCTATATTTGGCTCCGCCTGCTGGGCTCGAACCAGCGACCCAATGATTAACAGTCCAGTTTGATCGGTTAGACTGGGTAAGATTATATTAGATTTCAATGAGTTGCAATTAGTTGTGATGAGCGAAAACTAGGTCGAGTTAGTAGCTAAATGTGCTCAGAGTGTGCTCGCTCTAGAGATCTAGTTACCTGCTATATCCGGCTGAGATTCCTGTTGTCCTAGTTCAATTGGTGTTTTTTAAAACATTTACTA
>JBALVP010000223.1:0-557 GCA_036961395.1 Porticoccus sp. | reverse complement strand
AAACTGTAGAGTGGATGGCCCCAGGTGCAAACCTTGCCGCCTATATGCGGGGTGTTAATACTGTTGCAGTTTTATCCGCAGAGCAGGAGCATGCTCTGGCGGAAGATCTCTATTATCGAGAAGACCTCGATGCCGCGCGCCGCTTGGTGCTTTCCCATCTTCGTTTTGTTGTCCATATCGCCCGTTCCTATAATGGCTATGGTTTGCCACTTGGGGATTTAATTCAGGAAGGCAACGTTGGTCTGATGAAGGCAGTTAAACGTTTTAATCCAGAAAAAGGAGTTCGGCTGGTTTCCTTTGCGGTTCACTGGGTGAAAGCTGAAATTCATGAATATGTACTGCGCAACTGGCGTATTGTTAAGGTTGCTACCACCAAGGCTCAACGTAAACTGTTCTTCAATCTGCGTGGTGCCAAGAAGCGCTTAGCTTGGTTGACCGATGCTGAAGCTCAGGCAATTGCCGATGACTTGGGTGTTGAGATTAAGCATGTTCGTGAAATGGAGCAGCGATTGTCCGCTCGTGATGCAGCATTTGATGCGTCAGCAGATGACGATGAT
>JBALVP010000222.1:0-576 GCA_036961395.1 Porticoccus sp. | reverse complement strand
AACAAAGTCAGCATCAAAGCCAAAATGGCTAGCGGAGGAAGCTTACGTACACGTGCTAAAAACATAGGTAACTCCTTGTATTACATCCATATTTATCTATAAGCAGCAATTACTTTGCTAATCTCTAATTAACTAATAACAAATGGTTTTTTAGTAATCGTGGCTTTTCTTTTAATGCTGCTTTATAGGTATTTATTGTATATCAGACTGAGGAAAAAGCTGGCAAAAATGGTCGAGGAGTAGTGAATATAGATAATTGTTTCTTAGGTGATATTGGTAGACACGCTGGATTTAGGTTCCAGTGCCGATGGCTGGAAGTGGAACCAGGAGACTTAAAATATCCAAAGCCTTGGCGCTTTTTCAAGGTCAGACTTCTGTTCTTCAATTAATCATAATAAATCACCTTCTTGTATTTGTGCCTGCGTGGGGAGAAGGCCGAGATGACTGAAATTATGAAGAAAAAAATTATAAAGGGTGCATATGCACGGAAAATAGCGAGTACCACTATGCCGACAAAGCCTCATAAAATTAGCTTAGGAAGAAGATTAAATAGATTAGATCGCATGGGTTACACTC
>JBALVP010000221.1:0-589 GCA_036961395.1 Porticoccus sp. | reverse complement strand
CTTGTATTTATTGTCGCGCCGCCCGTTCTGGTTGTAGACACGCAGGATAGCTTCCAGATAGGTCAGCATGTGCTTTTTATCCAGCCACTCGCACACGACTGAACCGATGACCGGGGTACGCCCCAGGCCGCCACCCGCCAGAATTTTTAAGCCAATTTCGCCCTGGCTATTAGCGACCAGTTCAATGCCAATATCGTGGGAGTGAATGGCTGCCCGATCCTCGGCCGTGCCGCACACCGCAATTTTGAATTTACGGGGCAGGAAAGCAAATTCCGGGTGTAGCGTAGACCACTGTCGAATGATTTCACAATAGGGGCGGGGATCTTCCAGCTCATCACTGGCGACACCGGCAAATTGGTCGGTGGTGGTGTTACGAATACAATTGCCACTGGTTTGGATGGCATGCATTTGTACCGTTGCCAACTCTGCCAGGATATCGGGTACTTCGGCCAGCAGTGGCCAATTTAATTGCACGTTCTGGCGGGTACTAATGTGGGCATAACCCTTATCGTATACGCGGGATATTTCGGCTAGTTTGCGCAGCTGCTGGCTATTCATTAACCCGTAGGGCACCGCTATGCGCAACATA
>JBALVP010000220.1:0-713 GCA_036961395.1 Porticoccus sp. | reverse complement strand
TAATACAGCGATGATGTTCAGTCGCTGGAAGCAATATTCTCTTTATCAGGATGATATGACATGAGTGATAAACCTGGACTGCTTCGACGTTTTTTCCGGTTGATTGGTGGCTTACTGAGTGTTGTTAGGACTCTTATTAATATTGCTTTTTTGTTGATATTAGTTGGGCTGGCGCTGAGCTTTATTCAGGGTGATGTTCAGCCACTACCAGAGCAGGCAGCATTGAGAGTCGCGCCAGGTGGTTTTCTTGTGGAGCAAAAGACCTATGTGAATCCACTCACCCAGATTATGCAACAGAGCAGCCCCTCTGATGCCGAAACGCTGGTATCAGATCTGATTGAGGCCATTGATCGTGCAACCCATGATAATCGGATCACCAGCTTGGTTCTTGAGCTGGATTACTTGATTGGTGGTGGCATCAGCAAGCTGGAAGATATCGGTGATGCACTGGCTCGCTTCAAGAAAAGTGGCAAGCTCATTGTTGCTGTAGGTGATAACTACACCCAAGAGCAGTATTACCTGGCCAGTTATGCCGATGAAATTCATCTCAACCCAATGGGGACAGTATTGCTGACGGGGTATGGCAACTACCCCAATTACTTTAAGGAAGCGCTCGATAAGCTTCATATCAATCTACATATTTTCCGAGTTGGCACCTATAAGGATGCCATTGAGCCCTTCACCCGCAACAATATGTCCGCCGCATCCCGAGA
>JBALVP010000021.1:0-15945 GCA_036961395.1 Porticoccus sp. | reverse complement strand
GCGGTAGACCTTGTTCCCTTGCCATTGCCGGCTTTTATCGGTTTGCCTGAGCATAATGCTGTCCTCCTTGGCCAGCGGTTGTTCTGACTGACTCCAGAGCTGGGTAAAAGTGTGGTCATGGTTTTTGGGGAAGAACGGGCGCTCTTCGCCCGTTTTCATGTCAGCCACGGTCACAACACCGTGTTGGCGGTCAACGTCAGTGATGGCGGCGTAGTTGTCTTTGCCGGTGCGTAAGATAAGCCCTGGCTTATACGGCATCATGGTGGCCATTTCGACGTTGGTTGCCCCGACACTGCGCAAACGTGGCACGTTATATTGCTGGGCGCTCAAGTGTTTTTGTTGTTGCAGCCCCTGGCGGATAATGTGGCTAATGTCATCACGCTCTTGGTTGGTGTAAGCAATGATGAGGGTGTTTTCCCGTGATTGCGGGGTACGTGACAGGTATTCCAGTGCCACGGTACTGGCCAGTTTTTGGGTGGCCACCTGTTGGTCTGTCTTTGGGTTGCCTGTGCTGTGATAAGTTGAAACCACATTGTGACTTTGGTTGATGTTGGCTTGCTCTTGGGCCTCGGCCTGTTGTTCATCCTTGGTCTCGGGCAAAGGTTGGTAGTCCTGCAGCGGGACTTGTTGCTTTAATTTTTCAAGGGCACTTTCTCCCTGTCGGTCAACGATGTTGTGAACCGCCCCTAACAAGGTATCGTTTTTTTGCCGTTTAATATCGCTCATCGATACGCTGTCGATGATGTTTTTATTGATGGCCAACTCGAACGGTTTGCCGGCTGCTTGCGAGGTCAGCTGGTACATGTCACCCAGTTTGACGGCGCGTGCGCCGGTTACATTGACCAGTTCAGTAAACTGGTCAATCTGCTGGTTGCTGGTCATGGAGCTTTCATCGAGGAAAAAAACGGTGTTGCGAAATTGCCCTGGCGTGTGTTTCTCACTGAGAAAATCCGTGAGCAATGATTGGGCGGTTTGGCTTTGAACACCTTTGGCCTTGAGCTCATTGACCGCCGCATGGGTGGGGGCCAAGCCAATGAAGGTGGTTTTTTCCTCAGTATTGGCCTGGATGCTTTCAACCAGTTTGATGCCACTTTCCAGCATGGTGGATTTACCGACCCCCGCGAGCCCTTGTACGGCCACAAAACGGTCGGGGGTGGTGGTAATCAAGTGAATCGCACTTTTTTGGTCTTCGGCCAAACGGTCTTGTTGGGCAAGATAATGGTTGGCTTGCTCGGGCGTGGCCAACGGCGTCACGGTGTTCTTTCCTTCGCTTAATCGGTTCAGAATCCGGGTTTCGGTATTAATGGCAGCATGGGTGGTCCAGCGGGTGCCATCATGGTATTCGGCCGATAAGAGCTGTTGGCCTTTTTCGGCGTGCTGGAGGTGAGCCACAATATCGGTTGCTTTGATGGCCTGACCTTTTTCTTCAAAGGCGTATTTTATCGCCTCGATGACCAGTTGCTGTTGACTGAATCCCGCTTCCTTTTCTGACACGGTGCCAATGGCATATTGCACTGCGTTGTCGATGAGCCCTTTATCCAACACCTTGTCTTTGAGGCTGTGCAAGGTGGCTTCAATATCCTGGTGCAGCAGGGTAGCGGTTTGGCTATTGATGAATTTCTCAGGGGTGCTATTGGCTTGCATTACCCGGTAAATAGCACTGGGTTGCAGGTTGCTTTTATCGAGCTGTTTATCCAGTTTTTCCCCGTTATCGGTAAAAACATCGATGCGGTTAGCCTCGCTGTGGGTCAAATCATGCAATAGCTCTTTGGACGCCGCATACGACTTCATGCCAATCAGCGTATGGGTTTTGCTGTTGTCGGCTTTGTTGAGCGGTTGGGCAAAGTTATAGCTCAATGGGGCGTTGTTGAGCTGGCTTGTGGCCAATAAATGGTATTTCCCATCATTGTCTTTGAGGTTAACGAACAGGGCGTTGCTGCTACTGACGGTCAAGGTCTGGTGTTGTTTGAGTTTGCTGTCAAAGTGATTGCCGTTAACCCGTAACTTGTCACCCTTGGCAATCTCAATACTGTCAGGACGGCTGATGGCAAACTGACGGGCTTTTATTGAGGGCGTGTTGGGGTTGATGTCTTGGGTTTTGCCTTTGCTGTCTTGTAAGGTCAATAAGTTTTTTTTTCGGTTGATACCCGTGACCGTAAAATCGTGTTTGGTGTTGCGACCATGCACCTTCTGCCATTCCCTGAGCACCATCCCTTTTTTATAATGGCTGACCACTTCCCGTTGGGGGGCGGACAGGAAAACCGGATTTAGTGTTCCTACCGTTACCCCGTGTCGGGTTACGTCCCCTTTTTGCTGTAATGACTGGCGTATAGCGGTATTGAGCGCCTGCACGTCTTTTTGCGTGGTGCCCAATACCTGAGTGTGGGTCGTATCGATTATTTCGCTGTAGGTACGGGCGATAGCAGCAATGCGTTCGTTGTCCTGCTTTTCGTGGACAAACAGTTTCGCGGTGGCCTCTTTGGTATCGACCCAGTTGTATTCATTGACGTACCCTTTTTTCAGCGTTTCTATCACGCTACCGGCTTTCATTCCCTGGCGTGATTGTGCATGGTTAATAAAAATCAGTTTGCTGTTGCTGGCCTGCGCTTTGGTGATGAGTCCTTGCACGTCATTGGTCCCCAGCTTGTTGGCCGCATCGACCACAAAAAGATCGCGGTTGCTGTAAGGCGTGTCTTTGTCATGCAGTAACCGCTGGACAGTGTGGGTATGCTCACTGCGGAAAAGATTTTTGACCCACTGCGTGGCGGTGAAGGCTTCCCGCTTGATATGGGCACGGCTGGTTTGTTTACTCAGGGTGTCCGGTGTGATGATGTGGACACGTTGCCCGCTTTCGCTGCCAACATGAAGCAGTGCCTTGGCAATCTGTTGGCTCTGACCAAACACATTGACGATGTTGGTTTGTTTGCGGCTGTTAAACAGGCCGTTAATCTTATCTTGGTTGTCTGCACTCAATCCTTGTTGGCCTAAGCTTTGACGGTTTACTAGAGTGCGTAAATGCCGCTTTTGGCCTTGTGTACTGGCAATGAGGGCTTGCTCATTGTCGACCATGCTTTGGGTGGTAAACCGCGATTGACTGTCATCCAAACTGATGAGGTGCCCTTGTTGGATCAAGGTATCGACGGCCAGCTTGATATCAATCACATCGAGCTTTTCTCCCTGAGTAAATTGGGAGGCGGCGGATTCGATGAGTTTTTCATACCCCAGTTGGTTACGGGTTTGTCCCTGATGCTCGATAGCGCGGTGTGCCGCGGCCATGGCCATGGGTTTTAAGGTGTGCTGAGGGGCGTCATGGCTGGCTTTGTCATAGCTATTGGCGACAAAGGCTTCAATGTTAAACCCGCTGGCGTTGGCATCGTGTTGCCACTTGGCCATGAGTGAGTTGTCACTGGCGTAAGACTTGCCTTTACGGGTGCCTTTAGCGGCCATGTCTCGGGCGGCGGCTGAATCCATGCCGACACTGCGGGCGTGCTCATTGATTTGCTGGCTGCGGGTCGATTGGCTGGCGAGGTAGTTCTCGGGTACGCCATCGATTTCAAATTGCCCTTTGCCGACACTGTGAATACCGTATCCCAATGGTTCTACCAATTTACTTAATTGGCTTTGGTATAACATGCCGTAATACAGTTGATGGTTATAAATCCGCTCCCCCGTACCATTGATGATGCCGCCTTGCTGCTTAAAGCATGAGGCCAATGCTCGCAAGGTATCTTCGCTGTCTTTGGTCATGTTACTGGTCAAGGCGTGGGTGTGCATCTGTGGTTCATCTTCCCGGCTGGTTTTGTGGCGCACCATGGCAAAGAGCAGGTTGCCGGTATTGGCAAAGGCGGTTTTGCCCTTCTCGTCGGTGTATTTGGCTTGTGCGGCATCTTTTTCCATGTGGGACAGGGTGAATTTAACGGCGTCATCATGGGCGGTTATCAGGCGTTTATCACCGCCAACGAGCGCGAGGGTACTGACTGATTTCGGGGCCGAAAAGGTAAAGTCAAACCCATTACGGTGGTTTTCACGTTTGCCGTGTACCGTGGTGCCATTGAGGGTGCCAGATAATACCGCTTCAAGCTGTTTTTCTTCGACAGGCTTGCCGAGCATGTCTTCTTGTTCGGCAATTTTACCAAACCATTGGGTATTGGGTTCGTCACTGTGCTCTTTGAGGTAATAGTTGTTGGGGCTGTCAGGGGATTGTTGTCCGACTTCCAGCGATACATCGGGTAAATCATGGTGTTTTTCTTCGGATAAATAATAGCTGGCGGCATCGCCAGCACTTTGTGACAGAGGACTGATTGATAGCATGGGGTGCTCTTTGTATTAATAAGGATGTGATGGAAAAAAGAAAAGCGCCTATCAGGCGCTTTTTCTGTGTTTATCAAATGGAATTTCGCATGCGAAAGAGATGCATCGAGGAAATGTTTTTTCGGGGTTGTGAATAGTGTTTTTTGGGATAGGCCGTTAGATTGTTATCGGGTCGTCTTGTCATTCTGAAGCGTCGCAAACTCTGAACCTATTGTTAAAGGCGATTGTGTGGCTCGCCGAAAAGGTCGAAGACGGGATCTATTCCGAGTGCAGAGATAGCGAAGAATCCAAGCATGCCCACTGCCATGATGATCCAGATGATTATTATTGCCAGGACGAAAAATAAGACAAATTTAATGATCAATGGGTCGGTGATAAGGCCACGCCAGACGATGTCGAATATTCGAAAAGGGGCTGACAGGGTCATCATGTACATCGACAGGTAGGTGAATATCGGAGCAACCGAAAAACTGTTGTAGATGGCAATGCCAGCCAACACGATAGCCTGAATAATGTGGGTGATCCTTCTTGAGGCAAAGGATGCGATGACGAACAATGTCGAGAAGCTGAGAGTTGTCAGCTCAAGAGTGTTAAAAAAAAGGTCAATTAAGGAATAATACGCAGAGTAGATAGACATGGGCTCTCCATGGCAGAGGTTGGTAATTTGGTGCCGGTAGCGACGGGGTTTATGTTGGTGTCGTTGCTTGTTCTTACCATTCCTGAGATATGTTTGTATCAATGGCGAAAAGGAAGAATAGAAATGCCACTAACATAAAATGAGTGAGTACTAATATGATTTCATGTATGAATAGTTGAATGTTTTTTTTGGTTTTTATTCGGGCATCAAGTGCGAGGAAATACATCCCCGACAGGGGAATAGGTAAGAGGAAAAATGCATGACTGATAGATGAATCAAAAACACCATAAAAGCAAAATAAGAAAAGAAAGACTTTCATGAGTTGCACTTTTTTGTCATTTTTAATCAAGAGTGATATAGGTATTAGAACCGCTCCAGCTATTAGGTAATATAAGAATAACGTTGTTATCCAGTCAACATCGTTCATTGTGTTTTTCCTTTGTCGAATCAACATATTTGATGGGCATATTGCTAATCATCAAAACGGTTAGTCATACATCTCGGTGTCAATGGCATTGATATTCTGTTCATCCTGAAAGAGTTGCTCGGTTACAGCGTTTCCGTCAGCCTGCTCGTTGTCTTTCTTCTCGACAGTTTTGTCGGTCGTGGATTTGTCTTTTTTATCCTCTGCCTTTTTTTGTGCCGCTTTGGCTTTATCAATGGTGGCCTTCATCCTCTCTTCTTCTGCATTACGCTCAGTGTCATCGTCAAATTGCCCGGTATGTACTGACATCAACTTGTTTTGATCATCCGGTGACAGCAGGTTGAGCGCACTGATTTGGCAATAGGTCAGCATGTGTTCGATAGACTGCATGGTCTCTGACGAGGCATATTCACGTCGAATGAAGGGGGGGCAGATTGAGCGCATTTTGTCGAACTTGAGATTAAGTTTAGTGATAGGAAAATCCCCTGGGCTACGGAGCCAGCACTGTAAATCATCCAACTGCATGATTTCTGAGGGGGTCACTGCAGGGCGGGTGATGGTCTGGTGTCCCAGTGAAATACCATCACGCATGGCATGGGCACCGTAGCTGTAATTCTCTTTGGAAATGTCCATTTCCTGCTCCCCCAAATCCTGCGAGGAAATCTTGGCCATCTCGTTGGACGGTGAGCGGAAAAAGAAGCGGGTGTTCAATAAATCAAACATTTCCAGTGCTGCATTGGTGCCGTAGATTTTCTTAAGCTGGGCAAAGGATTGAATACCAATGACGTAGCAACCCCCAAATTTACGCACTTCGGCAATGGTCTCGGCCAGCTCCGGCAGTTTATGCAAGCTCGGGGCTTCATCCATGACCACCCAAATACGGCGGTCGTGATCTTCTTCTTGCTCCAAAATGGAGGTGGAGGCGATGGATAACCACATGGACAATAATGGGCGTAAAGAGGCGTGTTGTTGGGCGTTGCTGGACAAGAACAGGAAGCCGTTTTCATCTTTGTTTTTTACCCACTCCCTAATGGAAAATCGTGGGCGTACCAAGTTACCTTGATCATCTTTCCTATCTAACCCTTCTAAAAACCGCAAGGATTTGATGTAGGCGGCCAAGACCGATTTGATGGATATTGCTGTTTTTTGGATTTTATCCGAGACCAGTGACGCGGATTCTGTGCCTTTAAGGTATTCACTGAGCGATTCCAGCTCTGAGGTCAACATGAGTTCGAGTAGGCGCTCGGTGGTCCGGTTTGGCTCATTCACCATTTTGTAAGCGGTGGAGGTGAAAATCGTGCGGGCAGATTGTACCCAAAACGGATCGCCATCGCCGTGCATCGGAATGAGCGCGGCTGACATGTTTTCAAAGTCCGTGGCATCCTTGGCATCACACCATACATCCCAGTAGGCGCAGCGTTCATCGAAGGCATTGAGAATGATGTCAGTGTCTGGGTTATAGAATTTACTGACGAAGGTACAACCTTTGTCGTAAATGATGGCTTTGTCGCCTCGATTTTTGATCCAACGTAGAAACTTGCGCAGTGCCACCGATTTGCCTGAGCCCGTGGTGCCGTCAAACAGTAGGTGCTGGCATTCAAAGTGCTGCTTGAAGATTTTGTGCCCATCGAGCGCGAAATCTGACTGTTTATTGGCTTTCTTGAGGATACTGGCCAGCTCGGGTGGGGTGGCTATTTGTATTCCACGAATAAAATGGTCATCGGTTTGTTCATCCCCTTTCTTTTTGAAATACCGCATAACAAGGCTAAAGACCGTTAGGCCACTGATGAGACTGGCCAAGAGGTACAGTTGCAGTGACAGCCAAAACTGGCGATTAGCGTCAATGAATACAGGATTGAGTCGTTGCTGGCCCAGGGTGCTTTTATAAGTGACGCCTTGCCAGAGGGTGAAAACCTCGTGGGTATCGGGTTTTATTTTGCCGACCATGCTGTAACGCCAGTAGTAATAGGTGCCTTTTAAGGTGTCTTGATCGATAAAAGAAAAACACAGCAGGGCGGTGAGCAGGAGGATGCCGTACCCCATCCAGCGAACGAGTTTGGCATTAATTTGAAAGAACATGGTGATATTGTGGAAAGTGATTTGCCCGCCACGGGTGTAGTTGCTGTTTTTAGGCCGTTGATTACTCATTGCAGGTCTCCTTTGCAGGGGTAGGTGTTCGTCAAACCGATGATGGCTATCATCCCGGTATTGAGTGTGGGATCTTGTTTGTCCGTGGGCGCGTTGTGATAGGTATCAGCAATGATGTCAGCGAGCCGTTGACGGTTTAGGGGTTGTTTGCTTGGCAAGCAAAAAGCCCGTGGTTTGTTGTTGGCACCTAACAGGGCATTGATATACATGCTGGCATCCACAATGCCGTTTAGGTAGGTTTCAGCGACAGTCCGCACCGTGGGGTCAGGGCTGTTTATACTGTCCAAATGGGTCTGGATGGAGGCCGCGTGCAAGGGTGTGGTAAGTGCGAGCAGGGTGATGAAAAGTAAGCGTTTAACGCAAGACATAATGAGCCTTTTTTTGTGATTAACTGATCATAAAACCAGTATAAATAAGGTTAAATATTGACCGTGTGGTATAATGATTGTTAATAAATCATCAAGTTAGAGTGAAGTTTCTCATGAGCGATTCCGACAAAACATTGCTGGCGGCGGTGGCCATGCGGGCAAAGAAAAATGCCATTGATCAGGGCGACCAAGAAGCAACGGCTGTTTCCATTACGGCGAAAGTCAAAGCGCTGTCAGAAGCGGGGTTCTCGGATGGTGAAATCGATAAAATTCTAGCGGTTGAAGGGGCGGCGGCTCACCCGACTAAGCCACGGTTTGAAGTTAACGGTGATGTGCCGTTAGAGACAATTAAAACCATCATGCGAGAAGAAGGGTTCTCTGAAGCCGATATTGCGCAAGAGCTCTCTAAAGCCGATATTGCGCAAGAGCTCTCTAAAGCCGAATACAATCAGCAAGTTGATGAGACGTTGAAATTTTCGAAAGGGCATACAATGTTTTTATTAATAATTATTATAGGTGCAATTAGTATTATGCTTATCCCATCTGATCATCCTACGGATAACGTAGCAATAGCTATCGGATGGTCATTGGTTGGATTTATTATCTTGTTGGCTATTAACATACCCTTTTCCTTTAAAAAGGCAGATTACTTCCTCAAGCGTTAATCTCACTTTTTTGGTAGTTGATTGGGGTTCTGGGTCTGATAGTGATAGCCGTCCTTGTTATTCTCGGTTAGCTCTGGTTCCGTATTTGCTGTTGGTTCAACTTCTGGCAGCTTGACGATAGGTTTTTGCGTGTTTTCGGTTGTCTCAACTCGTTCGTTAACAGCGTTAATCTGTTCATTGACCTCTCTGTCGATAGCGTTGAACTTGTTTCCATCAAAGTAGTCCCGTACACCTTTTCCTTCAATGATGAGCTCGACCCCTTCATCATGACGGGTCTGAAATTCCCCTGATTGCTGTTGCTGGGCTGTTCGTTGTGCCGGTGTCAGTGCCAGTTCACCCGTTTGTTGGTTAAAATCATCAAGCAAATCTTCTTTTGTCTGTGGCAGGCTGTCATCCGTGTAGCGTTCGAGCTTGGCCTGCGTTTCCGGCTCATTCATGAACTGTCGAACATAGCCCGCTCGCTCTTCGCGTAGTGATTCGGTACTGCCGTACATGATCCCTTCATAGTGGTCAGGGTTCTCTTGCCTCATGTATGACTGAAAATCGGGCATGAGGTTGAACGAGACACCGTTGCTGACATCCTCAACTTTATCAGCCTGACGGTTGAGTGACTGGGATTTACTGAACTCGGTGTGTGCCGTGAGCCCCAGTGATTCGGTGTCACGTAAGCTGTCCCCGATATTCGACAAGGCGGTATCGGTTTTGGTGCGGGTCTCGCTGCTGCTGTCGGTCAAATCGTAGTTCTTGAGCACGTTGGCCGATGCGTTGAACTGCTTTTGCAAGGCTGCCGATTCACGCTCACTTTCTGAATTGCTGGTTGTATCACCAGTTCTTTTATCCCAAGTCATGCGTCCTCCTCCTTCAACCTGTCCTCCTAATTTAGCTCCAAGAGGGAGTGGAATTGTGCCACCTATTGAGCCAGAAATACCAACCCAACCTGATGTCAGTTGGGATTCGGCTTCTTCATGAGACACATTGTTTACCTTGGCGTATTCCTCGACCGTACTTTGCATGGTGCTGGCCGCTTTCATGGCTGACGCCCCTTCTTTGTTGGACGCCGTATCGCCGTAGCTCAATCCCTTACTGGTGTTTTGCCCCAATTGCACGATTTGATCGAAGGTCTTGTCAGTGCTCTCGTTATATTGCGAACGGTGCCCTTCTGCTTGGCTGAGGGTCTCGCTGGCCGAACTGCGCAGGCTGCGGCTCACACCTTCCCGACTGTTCAAATCAACCCCGAGTCCCCGTGATATTGAATTGGAACCATCGAGGACTTGGCTGCCTCCAGCAAAGGTGGTGGTCATGCCGCCTGTGTCATTTTGCACGGTCATACCGTGTGTACGCTGCAGGGCCGAGGTATCAGTCTTATTACCGTTCATGTTATTGAACGAGAAGTTATCAACCTGACCATTGCCCAGATTAATGTCACCGCTGGCGGCGCTGGCCGAAGTACGGCTGTTGACGCTGCCCATGGTAGCGGCCAGTTGGTGACTCATGTTGCTCATGACTGAGGCCCCACCTTTGACGATAAACCCCACGATAACGGGCACGCTCATCATCAGCATGCCGGTCATGGCAGCATAACGAGAGTGCATTTCTGCTAAGGCATCCACATTACTCAGGGTGATGCCGTTATACAGATTGGCCACGGCACTGCTGCTCAAGGATAAGCGGGTCGTCATTATGAAATTGATGAAGGCAAATAAGATTGGCCAGGTGCCAAGGTAAACAAACCCTTTGATGTAGTTCGACAAGACCAATTTGGTCATGCCTGGCAACATGGCGAGTGCGACCACCAAAATGGAGACGCACCCAAAGAGCAGGAACAAGATGGACTGCATCATCGGTAAGAACTCGCGAGCCTGTAAGGCCATGCCGGTCCACATCGAGGTGGTCTGCATCTTGTTTTGGGTGTAGGCATAGTTAAAAGCCGCGGCGGTATTGCCATTCACGGCAGCACTGTCTGTGAGGCCATTGCGAATGGCATTGATGGCCATGTTCTGCGTGGTGATTTGTGAGGCGGTGCGACTGATCCCCGCGTATTTGGCGTAGCTGCCTTGTAGCCCAGCAGTAAAGCGGGCCTGATTGGTGGCGACTTTATTGGCATACAGTTTGTGCGCCATCAAAGACAGGGAACGCTGTGCGTCGGTATTAAAGCCCGCCTTGAGGCGGGGCAAGGCGTCTTTGCAGGTCGGAAAATCATTGGGCCCCATTTGGATACGGCGCAACGGGGAAGGGCTGTGGTTGGTCAAAAAATTAAAAATATCATCGGTATTGGCCAACTGCTGCCAGGTGTATTTTTGGTTGAGCATAATGTCCCCGACAATACAGCTTTGCAGGTAATGCACCCAGTGCCCTTTGAGCTGTGAATCTTCGAGTTGGCTCTGGCGTGACAGCTTGTATAACTTGGCCCCGAAGACCATGCCTGTCTTACTGTACTGCTCATCATCGGGTGAATGAAAAATGCTTTCGATACTGGAGGTGACCCCGTACATATAGGTCGATGATAAGTAAGTCGGCCCCGCCACAATCATGGGCACATTGGCCACCGCATAGTTGCCTGTTGGATCGGTTAAATCAATGATTTGCACCCCGACTTTGGTGTTGATGAGCAATAACGGCACCATCAAATAGACCGCCGCCCACTTGGGGATGGCGTTGGCATCCCGGGTCATGAAAAAATGAAACCCTGTGGCGATGACGGCAAAAAAGGTGCAGATTTGCAGCATACTGGCAAAGCTGTTGGTGGCAAAAAAGGTGGCGATGGCATTGAAGACTTCTTTCGCGACGTCCCCATTGCTGTAGGTATAGACGGCTAATGTCATGCGGTTAACTCCCAAATTGTAAGTTAGCACGGGCTTTGGCGGACAGTTGCCCGGTTACTTGGCGGCGCAGCTCACGGCTTTGTTCAATCATCTGCTGCTCGGCAATGATGCTTTGCATCGCTTGGTTTTCCAGTCCATCCAAGAAGCGGTTGGCATTGATGATTTCCGTTTCAACCCTGGCGATATCTTTGGGATCGTTATTGGTGCCCGCTAACGATTCCTTGGTAATGGTGAGCATGTTGCGCAGGTAGAGGGTGACAAACTGCACGCTGATCACCGTCGAATACGCGGCGGTGTTGGGGGGGCGCCCGGCTTCCAGTGCATTGCGCATGAAGGTCAGAACGGGCAGTGAGGTGTATTCTAAAAATGCCTGCTCCTTCTGACTTAATGGCGTGTCACTGAGCAATTTATTCACCATGGTGTCCAGCGTGGTTTGGATGCGATGGCGCAGGCTTTTATCGATGGCAATGGTGAGGTCGTTTTTGGTCAATGCCAAACATTGGTCTGCCGCGGTATTGTGACAGGTGTAGCTCTTGGCTTTCCCTCCCACAAGCAGGGTATTGATGAGGTTGTTATTGTGGGTCAGTAGCGAACCATAATGACGGGGCTTGCCGTTGGCATCATAAATATAGGTGCCCGATATTGTCATCAAAAATTGAGCAAGGTGGGTATCACTGGCTAAAAAGGCATTTTTCATGATGGCTGACCACACGATGTTATGACTTTTTCGCACCATGTCTTTTAATGCTGGGTCGGCTTTGGCATGGTTAAGCTGGGCGTTGGCCTGACCGCCTGCGCCGCATTCTTGTTGGGCTGACACCCAATCGGAAAAGGCGTTGTTCTGCGTGCCCATGGTTGAGCAAATATACTTTTGACTCCCGACCCCTGCAAAGCCTGCGAGGGCAGAAACACTGGCTTGCGCGGTTTCGCAAGAGTTCACCGACTGGTTGAGGTACTTATCCGCGATGGATTGTAAGTTATCGCGAATTTGCTTGATTTGCGGTGCCCACGTCTGCAAGGCCAAATCCACGGCGAACGGGACCGCATTGGCCACAATGCTTTTGCCTAACTGCACGATTTGGTTAGAATTAATGTGGGAGAACCCGCCCAAAAACATGTCGATACCCCCACAGCCTGCACTGATTTTGGGTTGCGTGAGGCTGACCAGTTGTGCATCGACTATTTTGGTGCGCACAAACAGGTTGCCGCCCGTGTAGTAATTGGCACTTTGTCCTTTGAATGATGAAGGGTTGGTGACGTTGCTGTAACCGAGTCCGTCGAAAAAGCTGTTCAGTGAGCCGTTGACATCAGCCCGACTGCTGCCACTGACGATGAGAAGAAAGGTGGCTATCAGGGTTTTGTTCATGGTCGCAGTGCCTCTATCACCGCCGGGTCGCGGCGGATTTGGGCGTAGGTGGCTTGCAAATCTTGCAGTGACACCTGACCTTGTGCCATTCGGGCAAACTTGCGGCTGTTGACGTTGATAAGAAACGTGGCGGGCACGGTAATGCTGCGCGGGTTATCAAAAAAGGTCTCAGCTATCTCTTTCGTGACCGGAATAGGCACCTCAAAGCCTGTCATGCCTTTATTGTCCAGTGAAAAGGCGTAGGTGGTGAGTCCGGTTTGTTGCTCGAACTGTTTAAGCGTCGGGGCAAACAAATGGCAGTAATTACAGTCTGAGCGAAAGAAAAAGACCAGGGCGTAGTCATCCGGCTTGAAGTGTGGCTGATTATCGGGGTTGGCAGTGACAGGTTGCACCCAACATAAAGCGAGTGACAGGGTAACGATAAGTAGGCGGTACATGGGTGTTTTCCTTAAAAGTCAGGGGCAAAGTCGGTGGCGACGTTCAAAAAACGCCCCAATAAGTCTTCTTGGGCAATGAACCCGTAGGCAAGGGGTTTCATTTCTTGGGTGTTAGGATTGACCAGCACCAAGGCGGGGCTAAACGGCACTTGGATATGATGGCTGTTATCCCGATTCTGGTGAATGCTGGCCAGCTGTGTGCCGTCAAGGCTTATGCCCAGCACCTCAATGCCGTGGGTATCAGCAAATTGTTGTACCGAGGGGGCCAGTTTCTTCGCCATGGGGGAAGCACCTTCATAGACGAAAAATAAGCCCCACCCTCTATCAGCCAGTTGGCGCACGGCCCGAATTTTCTTTTCCCGCTCCATCTGCAGGTAAGTGGATCGGGCGGCTTGTTCCGTTGGACGATCCTTGGTGTAGGACAGGTCCGGGTTCATGAGCAGGGCTTTTTGAAAGGTCATGCCAAAATCCGACGACATGTTGTACGCAAACTGATTGAGCAGCATGAGCTTTTCTGCTTTTTTTACATCGTCCTTATTAATCAGGGCATCGTTTTTGGTGTCATCGTGGTAGCGATGAAACCATTGTATTTGCTGGGTCGGTGAGAGGGTACGTGTCACCGTGACCGACGGGGCGGGCGGCGGTGGTGTCAGGGCTTTTTCTTTGAGCAACAACGGATCGTTGTACCATTTCCAGCCGGGCGGTTGTTCGGCACGGGTGACTGGGCTGGCCAGTATGGCCATCACTAATAAAAGAGTGGTAAAAAACAGTGCCCCGAAGGGCAATGAGGGTGTCAGTGTCATTGTTTACCTCCAAGGGCATCTTTTATACGTTGTTGGATTTGGTTATTGTCCGGCAAGGTCATGTTGTTGTGCAGATCGTTGTAAAAATCTGAAAAATCCATGTGACTAAAATCCATCTGCTGCATTTGCTCTGGGGTAATGGCCGAGCAGTCAGGGTGTTTGGCACTGCCAAAATTCATACCCAGTTGAGGCTTGCCTTGTTCTTGAACGATACGGGCCAGCTTGCTGTCATAGGTGCAGTAGGCTTTTTTCTTGCGAATACAGACCCCGAGCACTTTTTCTGCGCAGTATTGGCCGAGGCTGATAGTGAGCTTATTTTTTTTGGCTTCCACCAAGGCTTTTTCTTCATCACTGCACTGTGCTAACCCAATGTCATTGCCCCAACCACTGTCTTTACAGCAATCACTGAGCCCGACGGGTTTTTTGCTGCAGGTCATGGCCTTGCCCGTGAACAACAGCGGCGGATCCCCTAATCCCTTGGCGGCATCGGCCAAGGCGGCAAGACTGGAAGCGGCTTGGTCAAAGTCGGTGTTTTGTTCTCTGGTTGGGTTGTAGCAATCCCCATCGAGACAAAAGGACTGTTCACCGCAAATGAGGTTGGTATCAACACAGGTTTGTGAAGTGCATTTTTTAGTGACTTGCTCTTGAACACAGACGCCTTGGGTGTTTTTGCTGCACTGGCGAGATTGTTCGACACAGGTAGACAGGGCGGCACAGGTATCTGGGTAGGTGCAGTGATAGGTTTGGCGTTTTTTCCAGCAAGGCAGGTATTGATAGACCCCGTGTAACCAACGTGAACCGCCACCTTCCTCGCAGATTTCTTGGGTTTTGTTGCATTCGGGCAGCAAAGGACCACAACTGTTTTTCCAGCCGATATCGAGACTTTTTTTGGTCCAGTAAAGGGTGATATTGGAAGGCCCTAGGTTCCACCAAGGCTCGTTTCCTGTTGAAAGCCTCACATTAATAATAAGCTGAGAGGGAGAAATAGGTTGAGGTAGGGTCATTTTGGGCAAATGAAAGCTATTCATGCACATAAAATTTGTGCAGTTTTTAAGCCGATAGGGAAAACGGTATATATCCACCCCATTGGCACTGATGATGGCCGTATTGTTGGTCGCTTGTGGCCCACCGATACTCATGTCAGGTATCTGGATCTGAGTGATGTTTTTAATATCACTCGGTACAGGTAATGGATTATTTGGCCAAAAAATGTGCGAAAAGGTGCGCTGACCACTGTTATCGATGACGTTCTTAACATAAGGCGTGAGGGTACAGCTAACGGGCTTATTGGTGGGTTGTGTACAGTGTTTAATGGATTCACTGAACTCACATGTCTGGCCTTTTTCGCAATCATGGTATTGAGAGACCAAGCCATGACTGATGGTATAGGCATCCTTCATATACCCTACAGCCTGGCTATAAACGGGATCATTGGGGTCTATCGTGGGACGGCCCGCATTGAAGTTGTTTTGCACCGCTTGAGCATTGTCATCCGTTGCGATTGCCGCGGTTTTCGCGCTGTCCATGGCAGTGGCATCATTACGGTAACGGGTTTGTTCCGGGTTGTTGAGTTGCTGCTGACAGGCGGTGTCTTGACAGTATTCATTGACTGAAAATGCGGTGAACCCGGATTGGCCCTGCGTGACGGTGGCTGATTGTTTAGCCCAGTTGACGTTGTCGGTATAACGTTGTTCTTGGCTGGCGATAGCCGTTGAGGCGATGAGCATCAACGCGATGACGGTAAACACGCGCCCTGTCATATTATTGTCTCCTTGAAAGTACCTGTTGGGCAATATTGGGCACCTCACCATCACGGGCGAGGGTTGCCAATGCGTCATACAATGAAACGTTGCCGACCAGCACATCAAAGTCGCTGTCTTGGCAGGGTTGATTAGGCAGGCAAGCGCCGGGTTTTATGACGGCAAACGCGGGCACGTGTTGGATCCCCAGTTGCTTGAACCACA
>JBALVP010000219.1:0-761 GCA_036961395.1 Porticoccus sp. | reverse complement strand
GTGTATCTCCCCCGCCTCGTATAGGGAGTTCAACCTTCTCTGTAAGGTTTTGCTAGCTAAGAAAAATTTGAGTTCATTCTCTATTTTTCCACGGCCTAGCCCTTCTGGGTGCTTTGCCAGAATATCTAATATTTCCTTTATCTCTGTTTCACTCCCGCCTAGTGACCCATAAACCGATTTAGAAAGAACTAAAACAATGACAACAGAAATAGCAACACTAGCAATCTATGTGGCGGACCGTTTTAAGTATCGCAATAAAATTGGCCTTGATGTCGCACTGGAAGCTTTGCGGGAGGGGTGGCGTGAAAAACGTTTTACGATGGATGAGCTGGTACATTACGCACAATTGTGCCGGGTAAAAAATGTGATGCAGCCTTATCTGGAAAGTTTGGTATAAACACAAGGGAAGATAGTTGCCGCTAAAGATGATGTCTTTAATGTAGCTGGTTAAAAAATCACTGGGTAGAGAAATAAATAAGCCCTTCTCGCTGGAAATATTGTTTTCACACGTACGGAATGTAGTGATCTAATAAAACCGGACACTAAATTAGGCGGTCTTGCACATCGGAAGAGGGCATTCAGGTGTCTAGCGAGCAAAAGACTCCTCGTTAGCTCAATGTTCGACGTTTGATATCGCGGTAGAAATTTTCGTGGGAGCCAAGAGCCATTAACTCAAGGGTTAGAGTTCCATCATCAAAACTATATCCCAATAGCGTCAACTGCTTGTTCATCTTAAATTTGTATACACGTAAAAATGCAAG
>JBALVP010000218.1:0-782 GCA_036961395.1 Porticoccus sp. | reverse complement strand
ACAAGACCGAAGCCAATAAGGCGCTGGTGCGCAGTTTTCTGGTTGATGTATTTCAAAATGCTAACCACGCTAATCTTGAAAACTATATTTCCTGCACAACCTATATCCAACATAACCCACATGTTCCAAATGGAATTGAGGCTGTAAGGGCGTTTCTTGCTACTCAGAATTTCAGCTATGACTTTGTCTTTAAAGTCATCGGCCAGGGAGATCATGTGGTTAGCTACTCAAAGGTAACCTATAACAACCAGGAACTGGCTGTGTTTGATATCTTCAGAATAGAGGACGGTAAGATTGTCGAGCACTGGGACAATATGGAAGCTATTCCACCGCGTTCAGAATGGGCAAATACCGGCAAGTTTTAAATTCGCATCGCTCTACCCAATGGCCAATGGCCAAAGCACTTCGTGGGCCACGCTGAGCGTTTGGGGTAGAAGTATGAACCGCACCATTACTCAATCAATTTACGAAACTCTTTGGGTGATTGATTGGTCAGTCGTTTGAAGAAACGCGTGAAGTAGGCTGGATCGGAAAATCCTAACTGGTAAGCAATCTCACTGATACTGAGAACCGTATAGATCAGGTTTCGCTTAGCTTCCAGCAACAGGCGCTCATGGATAAGATGTAAGGCATTTTTCTGCACCAGTTGCTGACATAGGTTGTTTAAGTAGGGGGCGGTAATGCCCAGCTCACGCGCATAGCTTTCGACTTTACGATGTGCAGAAAAATCCTGGTTAATCAGTAGGGTGAACTGGTTGAAATATTCAGTGCTGCGATTTTGC
>JBALVP010000217.1:0-1015 GCA_036961395.1 Porticoccus sp. | reverse complement strand
AGAGTGTTTTTGAGCTTCAGGGTATGGGGTTTCCCGGGTTGTTGGCACTTGTCATTATTGGCGCTGCTTTGGGATTGATAGGGGCTTGGCTGGCAGTTGCAAGACATCTTGCGGGTATTGAGCCAAAGTAGAACTTTATTGATCCAAAACAATTGGTTATGGAAACTTTTTGAGGGTATGGAAATCTAACGTCAAACTGGTAAAATGTGCTCCCTTCGATTATTGAGGTTGATATGATCAAAAATCTGCAAACTGTAGAGTGGATGGCCCCAGGTGCAAACCTTGCCGCCTATATGCGGGGTGTTAATACTGTTGCAGTTTTATCCACAGAGCAGGAGCGTGCTCTGGCGGAAGATCTCTATTATCGAGAAGATCTCGATGCCGCGCGCCGCTTGGTGCTTTCCCACCTTCGTTTTGTTGTCCATATTGCCCGTTCCTATAATGGCTATGGTCTGCCACTTGGGGATTTAATTCAGGAAGGCAACGTTGGTCTGATGAAGGCGGTTAAACGTTTTAATCCAGAAAAAGGGGTTCGGCTGGTCTCCTTTGCTGTTCACTGGGTGAAGGCTGAAATTCATGAATATGTGCTGCGCAACTGGCGTATTGTTAAAGTTGCTACCACCAAGGCTCAACGCAAACTGTTCTTCAATCTGCGTGGTGCCAAGAAGCGTTTAGCTTGGTTGACCGATGCTGAAGCTCAGGCAATTGCCGATGACTTGGGTGTTGAGGTTAAGCATGTTCGTGAAATGGAGCAGCGATTGTCCGCTCGTGATGCAGCATTTGATGCGTCAGCAGATGACGATGATGATAGCGCTTATCAGGCTCCGGCTTACTTTCTAGAAGACAAGAGTGCTGATCCTGCATTGCAGGTGGAACAGGCAGATAGCGAGAAAGACAGTTCTGCTCGTATGGCGAAAGCGCTGGAAGAGTTGGATGAGCGCAGTCGAGACATTATTCATAGCCGTTGGTTGGAGGAGAGTAAATCGACTCTCCACGACCTAGCTGACAAATATGG
>JBALVP010000216.1:0-1061 GCA_036961395.1 Porticoccus sp. | reverse complement strand
CTCAATAATCGAAGGGAGCACATTTTACCAGTTTGAGGTTAGATTTCCATACCCTCAAAAAGTTCCCATAACCAATTGTTCTGGATCAATAAAGTTCTACTTTGGCTCAATACCGGCAAGATGTCTTGCAACTGCCAGCCAAGCCCCTATCAGCCCCAAAACAGCGCCAATAATGACAAGTGCCAACAACCCGGAAAATCCCATACCCTGAAGTTCAAAAACACTCTGATACAGCTCAGCCAAGCGTTCTACCGGGCCATCTATCCACTGTAAACCAACGGCCACCAAAAACCATGCTAGCAGTCCCCCTAGGGCACCATACCAAATACCGGTATAGAGAAATGGTCGCCGTACATAAGCATTCGTACCACCCACTAGTTTTACGACAACAATCTCATCTCGCCGACTCTCGATTGCCAACCGGATGGTATTGCCGATAATGAGTAAAATACCCAGCGCTAAAGCAACCCCGAGAGAAAAAGCCAACCGCTCTCCCACTTCAAGCATACCTTGCAGCCGCTGCATCCACTTCATATCCAGCCGTACATCATCCACCAGTGCTAATACCTTAAGCCGTGTCACCAAGTCCTCACTGGCCAGCAAGTCACCTTGAAAACGATCAACGGGCTGTACGATAAGTACCGGTGGCAATGGGTTCTCATCCAGCATCTCCAGCACATCACCAAACCCCGAAAGTGCCTGAAACTCAACCAGAGCCTGCTCTCGTGAAATATAATCTACAGCTGTAATATCCGATTCTGACAGCAGACTTTCTCGAAGCTGTTCAACGGCCACCTCCGTGGCTTCCTTATTAAGAAATACGGTCAGCTGTGCAGTGGTTTCCACCCGGCTACCCAGCTGCTGCATATTCACAATGCCGACATAAAGTGCTGCTGGTAGCCCCAATGCGATGGCGACCACAAGGGATGTCATCAGGGTCTGCACTGGTTCTGCTGCTAAACGATGAAAGGTACGGAAAAGCAACTGACTGTGGTTTTGGAAGTAACTTCTCAGCTTATCCAAGAACCGCGCTCTACCATCGGAGGCGCCTCGACGCGACC
>JBALVP010000215.1:0-1598 GCA_036961395.1 Porticoccus sp. | reverse complement strand
GCTTTGAGACGAATATGTGCTGGGCGTTCTACCGTTTCATAGAAACCGGGAACGGATAAACAGCCCTCCTGATTAGGGCAGATTTCACTGTCGAGCACTTCGATTTCAGGGTTGATCAAGACCAAAGGCTCGCTGGCATCTTCAGATAAATCCATGACAACAATACGCAGGTGTACATTTATTTGGGTGGCCGCTAGTCCAATACCTGGTGCGTGGTACATGGTTTCCAGCATGTCATCCAGTAGGACGCGTATGCGGTCATCCACCTTAGTAACTGGTTTTGCTACTGTGCGAAGGCGAGGGTCAGGGAATTCAAGTATATTCAGTATTGCCATTTGTTTGTGATGAGCTTCTAGCAATCTGGCGTAAACCACTGCTAACATAGTGCTAATGATGAGGTTTTAGACAATAATGCCTTGGGGTGGGAAGTATACACTCAATCGGGATATAGCATACAGGATGGCCAAAAATGAAAAAAACATTGCTGGGAATAGTAGCTGCTTGCACTTTTGCGATCATAGCCATCGCTGCAGAAGCTCCCTTTAATGATGATGTCCCTGATAAATATACTGTTAAAAAGGGTGACACCCTTTGGGATATTTCCGAGCTTTATCTGAGGGATCCTTGGCTCTGGCCAGAAATCTGGTATGTGAATCCACAAATTCGCAACCCGCACCTAATTTACCCTGGCGATATTATCTCGTTGGTTTATATCGATGGGCGCCCCCGTTTGACGCTAGAGCGTGGTCGGGATGTGAAGCTATCGCCGGGTGTTAAGGTCTTGCCCCACGCGGAAGCAATACCAGCACTGCCACTGGACATCATCAATAGTTTCTTGTCTCGCAACCGTATTGTTACTCAGGAGGAAATTGACGCTGCCCCCTATGTCGTTGCTGGCCATGA
This sequence comes from Porticoccus sp., assembly GCA_036961395.1. GTDB lineage: Bacteria > Pseudomonadota > Gammaproteobacteria > Pseudomonadales > Porticoccaceae > Porticoccus. The sequence continues at coordinate 695 of JBALVP010000215.1, read as the reverse complement.
AAAGCGCTTACTTTCTGGGGTTGGTGATACGTTCTATGCACGAGGCCAGTTTGATGAGACGCCAGTATATGGTTTGTACCGAATTGGTAAGCCTTACGTGGACCCTGAGACTGATGAGTTATTGGGCCTTAGAGCTCAGGACGTGGGTTCAGCTAAGCTGAAAACCGTAGATGATGATATTGGTACCCTATTGGCGACCAGAACAGTCGAAGAAGTTCGGGTTGGTGAGCGCCTCTTGCCACATGAAGAAAGACGCTTGGAATCTACGTTCTACCCTAGTGCGCCCGAAGATACTGTTGAGGGTGTCATCATGGCGGTGGAAGGCGGCATCTCACAGGTGGGGCACCTAGATGTTGTTGCCATTAATCGTGGTGAGCGTGAAGGGCTTGCCCCGGGCAATGTGCTTGCGATTTACAAGCAGGGAGAGATCGTGACAGATAGAGTTGCCAAGGAAAAGATCACATTACCCGATGAGCGTGGAGGTCTGCTGATGATTTTCCGGACGTTTGAGAAGATGAGTTACGGATTGGTGCTCAGCGCTGACCGACCGCTTGCAGTCGATGATGTTGTAAAGAACCCCTAATTGAATAGGGGTTGATTGAAAACGCCGACAGTTGTCGGCGTTTTTTATGGGTGCACCTTCGTAAGGTGTGTAGGGAGCAACAAAGAGTACAAAGGAACACAAGGAGTAATAC
>JBALVP010000214.1:0-1687 GCA_036961395.1 Porticoccus sp. | reverse complement strand
CCTTTGTAATACAGAAAGGCTGATGACAGGCCTTCGCAGGCAGAATCTCGGGCGTGAATCGCACAGATATCACCGTTAACCTGATCTTCAATGGTTGGGTCTGAGCGGAAGGCTTCATCAAATACTTCTTGCAGGGTCAGGGCCGGGGTCATTTCACCCCCCAACTTTTCAGCTAATAAGAAGCTCAGTGCTGCTAGTAGGGAGTCATGTTTGAGGATGGTCACTTGGAGAAAACTGGTCAGTACTGGCTCAGCTTCTGCAATGACACGGGTTTCCTGCTGTATTTCTTCCCAGAGGGACAAATTCATAAGGACAGGCTCATAGGGGCAACGTGTTGATTGGCAATTCGTTGCGACATTATCGGGGGCACACCACTATTTTTCCAGCGGCGTGCGTGCCAGGCACCAAGTTTCTACATGAATTGCCCCAGCTTTTCGGAGCAAACGGGACAGTTCTGAGATGGTGCTACCCGTGGTGACGACATCATCGACCAGCGCGATATGCTTACCCTCGACGTCGTTATTGAGACAAAAAGCTCCCTTGAGATTTTTAAGCCGTTGTTGACGGGGTAGACCTTGTTGGGCCGGCGTGTATTTTTGGCGGTAAAGTAGCCGAGTGTCTACAGGAATCGTTAATCGTCGACCAAGATAATGTGAAAGCCACAGAGCTTGATTAAACCCTCGGGTAAATTGACGCCGCCAATGGAGGGGGACTGGCAAAATCAGCTCTGGCGGTCGTTCCTGAGATGCGAGTTCACGCAGCAATAATTCTGCCAGCACAGCCCCTCGACTAAATTGACCATGATGTTTAAAGCCATTGATGAGCTTGTTGATGGGGAATTCATAGCGGAGAGGAGCAATACAGCGGGTAAAGTCCGGTGGATTTGATATGCACTGACCACAGGTGCCAATGTTGATGGTGGCGCTGCCCATAGCAGTCATTGGCAGAGCACAACATTGGCAGGCAGGTTGGTTAAAGGGCAGTTCAGCGTCACACCCCTCGCATAAGTCTAAAGGACGCTTTGATAATGCGCCACAGAGTACGCAGCGTCCGGGAAACAGGTAATAGCTACCGCGTTGTATGGCTGCAGAGTAGCGCTGGAGCAGGGTTGATAAACTTGGGCTTTCCACCATAGTTGTTAACCTTAAATCCATTTTTGGTTGACAGTGGGTTTGTCTCACTTATCATAGTGAGTCAGATAAAGAATACGTGAGACTGCCAATGCCTGCCAGTAGTGAAATTGCAATTCGCCAAGATTGGACAAGAGACGAAGTCCTAGCACTGTTTAATCAGCCGTTTAATGACTTGGTGTTCCAGGCACAGGTGGTGCATCGACAGCACTTTGACCCCAATGAAGTGCAATTGAGTACATTGCTTTCCATTAAAACGGGTGCCTGTCCGGAGGATTGTAAATACTGTCCTCAGAGTAGTCGTTACGATACTGGCTTGGAGAAAGAAAAGCTGATGGCTGTTGAGCAGGTGATTAAAGAAGCCCGAGCTGCCAAGGCGACGGGGGCTACCCGGTTTTGTATGGGGGCGGCCTGGCGTTCACCCAAGGATAAGGATCTGCCCTACGTTGCTGAGATGGTTCGCGAGGTGAAATCACTGGGCATGGAAACCTGCATGACGCTGGGCATGCTGAAGGAAGAGCAGGCACAGATGCTTGCTGATGCAGGGCTGGATTATT
>JBALVP010000213.1:0-1799 GCA_036961395.1 Porticoccus sp. | reverse complement strand
GCGGCAGCGGTTGAACAGCTGCAAGTCTGGGGTGAGCGAAACAGTGTGCCTGTGATTGCACAGCATACGGGGGCCGACAGCGCCTCAGTCATTTATGATGCGATTGAATCTGCCAGGTCACGAAATGTAGATGTTCTTATCGCCGATACGGCAGGGCGGCTACATACCAAAAGCAACCTGATGGAAGAGTTGAAAAAAGTAAGACGTGTGATGGCCAAATTGGATGAGACGGCGCCTCATGAAGTGCTGTTGGTGCTGGATGCGGGTACGGGGCAAAATGCGCTTAACCAGATGAAAGAATTTAATGATACCGTCAACGTGACCGGTGTGGCACTGACAAAGCTGGATGGCACGGCGAAGGGTGGCATTATCTTTTCCCTATGTAAGAAGTTTGGCACCCCTATTCGTTTTGTAGGTCTGGGTGAGGGTGCGGATGACCTTCAACCCTTTGTCGCCAGTGAGTATGTTCATGCACTGTTTGATCGAGACTAAAAGGGTATCCACAGAGCCACATGATTCAATTTGATAAGGTGAGTAAGCGATATTCCACGGGTCAAGAGGCATTGAGTGGTCTCAGTCTGGAATTGGCTGCTGGTGAAATGACCTTTCTCACCGGTCATTCTGGGGCAGGGAAAAGCACCTTACTTAAACTGATTATGTTGATGGAGCGGCCAACCCATGGCCAGTTGCTGGTCAATGGAAAAAACCTTAATCGGCTTCATAGTAGCCAAGTGCCCTATTACCGCCGCAATGTAGGCGTAGTGTTTCAGAACCATCAGTTACTCTTTGATCGTAGTGCCTTTGATAATGTTGCTCTCCCGTTGCTGGTTTCTGGGTATCAGCCCCGTGAAGTTGGGCGGCGAGTGAGAGCAGCACTGGATAAGGTGGGGTTGCTGGACAAGGAAAAGCAGAACCCCATTACACTCTCAGGTGGGGAGCAACAGCGTTTAGGGATTGCCCGAGCAGTGGTTCACAAACCGCGCATTCTGCTGGCAGATGAACCTACGGGAAATCTGGATCCACAGTTGTCAGCAGAAATTATGGATTTGTTTCGGCAATTCTGTGAGTTGGGTGTCACGGTGTTGATAGCAACCCACGACGTAGATTTAATCTCCCGTATGGGTTTGCGCCTTCTGCAGTTGGAGGGGGGCAAGTTAATACACGATGGGGTGCCGGAATATGCAGCGTAACCGTCTACGGGAATCCAAGCCTGCTCGTGCCAAACTGTCTTCCAGGGAGTCGCGTCGAGGCGCCTCCGATGGTAGAGCGGGGTTATTGGATAAGCTGAGAAGTTACTTCCAAAACCACAGTCAATTGCTTCTTAGTACCTTTCATCGTTTAGCAAAAGAACCAGTGCAGACTCTGATGACATCCCTCGTGGTCGCCATCGCATTGGGGCTACCAGCAGCACTTTATGTCGGTGTTGTGAATATGCAGCAGCTGGGTAGCCGGGTGGAAACTACTGCACAGCTGACCGTATTTCTTAACAAGGAAGCCACGGAGGCGGCCGTCGAGCAGCTTCGGGAAAGCTTGCTGTCAGAATCGGATATTACCGCTGTAGATTATATTTCTCGAGAACAGGCTCTGGTTGAGTTTCAGGCGCTTTCGGGGTTCGGTGATGTGCTGGAGATGCTGGATGAGAATCCATTGCCACCGGTGCTTATCGTGCAGCCCGTTGATCGTTTTCAAGGTGACTTGCTGGCCAGTGAGGGCTTAGTGACACGACTTAAAGCGTTAGCACTGGTGGATGATGTGCGGCTGGATATGAAGTGGATGCAGCGGCTGCAAGGCATGCTTGA
>JBALVP010000212.1:0-1813 GCA_036961395.1 Porticoccus sp. | reverse complement strand
GTGCGACTCAGATTTTAAAGTGGATACACCAAATGGGTGTAGATGACTTTGATCAGATGACCAACCTGTCAAAGGACTTGCGTGAGCGACTGAAGGAGACTGCTGAAATTGTAGCCCCGGAAGTGGTTAGTCAACAGGATTCAGCTGATGGGACAAGTAAGTGGTTGATTCGAGTCAAAGGTGGGAGTTGTATTGAGACTGTGTTTATTCCAGAGAAGGACCGAGGAACTCTCTGTATTTCCTCACAAATTGGTTGTTCTCTCGATTGCAGTTTTTGCGCCACAGGTAAGCAGGGTTTTAACCGAGATCTAACCGCTGCAGAAATTATTGGACAAGTATGGATTGCTGCAAAATCTTTTGGATCTCTAGGGCCAAAAGCAGATCGGGTTGTCAGTAATGTCGTGTTGATGGGGATGGGAGAACCATTGTTGAATTTTGACAATGTGGTTGATGCTATGAGCCTGATGCTACATGACAATGCTTATGGGTTATCCAAGCGTCGAGTGACCTTGAGTACGTCTGGCGTTGTACCGATGCTGGATCGGCTTGGAGATGTTAGTGATGTATCACTGGCGATATCTCTTCACGCACCTAATGATAAGCTGCGAAATGAATTGGTCCCCATTAACAAAAAGTACCCTATAGCAATGCTACTGGACTCGGCACGGCGTTATTTGGAAAAAATGCCAGATAATCGCCGTAAAATTACCGTTGAATATACCCTGATAGACCAGGTAAATGACCGTAATGAACATGCGCATGAGTTGGCTGAATTACTGAGTGATATCCCCTGTAAGATTAATTTAATACCGTTTAATTCATTTGATGGTTCTGACTATAGGCGAGTGTCTAATACCACGTTGAGTCGATTTAGAGATATCCTACATAATGCAGGTCATACTGCTACTATCAGGACAACCCGGGGTGATGATATTGCTGCGGCTTGTGGTCAGTTGGCAGGCACGGTGAATGATAAAACTCGGCGTAGTGAACGATACCAGCGTCAGAACCAGGAACAACCAGTCAGATTTGTGAACTGAATATTATGATGGGTGAAAGCATGGTAACAGCAGTGAGAAAACAATCGGCACCATGCTTAATTGTGTGGATTTTCTCCGCATTATTGATGGTAGGTTGTACCACTACAACGACTACCGATGGTGTAAAAGACGAGCCTGTTAGTAATAATAAAATAGTGGAAAATCGTATTCAGTTGGCTTTAGGTTATCTATCAAAAGGTGATCATGAAGGCGCTCGACAGAATTTAAATAAAGCCATGGCAGTGAATAGTCAATCTCCAGAGCTTCACGATGTCTGGGCATTGTTGTATCAACAGGAGCAGGAGTATGGTGAAGCTGAGTCACATTATAAGCAGGCTCTGGCTTACGACCCATTATTTACTCGGGGTCGTAGTAACTATGGTCTTTTTCTTCTCCGTCTGGGTCGTTATGAGGAGGCTTACCAGCAGTTTTCTAAGGGAGCTGAAGACTTGGGTTATCCCCGGCGAGCTGAATTATTCTACAAAGTGGGTATATCTGCGCTAAAACTTGATAAGTTGGCTGAAGCAGAAAATGCTTTCACTCGAGCCGCAGTATTGAACCCCAAATTGTCTGCCGCTTACCTTGAACTGGCTGAACTCGCATACAGTCGAGAAGACTTCCCAAGGGCCAGCCAACTGTTAAATGAGTATAACAATACCAAGAGAGGGCCCAGCCCTAGAGGGCTTTGGTTGGGTGTAAGGTTGGAGTACAGTTTAGGAAATAAGGATGCTGAAGCTAGCCAGGGTTTGGCATTAAGAAATTTGTTCCCCGAT
>JBALVP010000211.1:0-1838 GCA_036961395.1 Porticoccus sp. | reverse complement strand
CCTGGATGGTGACTGGGCGTTCACCCTCCCCGTAAATAAGCGTGGGTAGGACAAATTCGTCATTCTCATCTCGATCATAACCGGCATGTAATCCTGCAATGGGGTCGGCAGACTGATATTCCGCCTCCCCAAGAGTCAGCATGTTGTAGGCTGCAGTGACTCTATCCCAGCGTTGATCTCTATCCATTGCGTAGAAGCGACCACAGATACTTGCGATTCTACCGACCCCTAAATCTGACAATATTGCTGCAGTTCTTCTTAGGGAGGCTTCGGCACTTCGCGGTGGGGTGTCCCTTCCATCCAAAAAGGCATGTACATACACTTTTTTGGCGCCGCGTTTAGCGGCCATGCTTACCATGGCATTAATATGGTCTTCGTGGCTGTGGACGCCGCCCTGAGATAGCAGTCCAAGGATGTGTACAGCCTTGTTTGCTTCTACAGCCTTATCTATTGCGTGGGTATAGGTGGGGTTGGTGAAAAAATCACCATCACTAACGGCCTTATTTAGGCGGGTGAAACTTTGGTAGATCACTCGGCCTGCGCCCAGTGTGATATGCCCCACTTCGCTGTTACCCATTTGGCCTTCGGGTAGGCCTGTCGCTATCCCTGATGTGCCAATAACCGTTCGAGGGCGGGTTTCCCAGAGGTTGTCCAGCGTTGGGGTATTGGCGGCATAAATGGCATTATGCTCAGTGCTGTCACTATGTCCGTAGCCATCCAGTACAAGCAGGAGTAGCGGTTTTTTTGGTTCACTCATCGCGTTGATTTGGCTAGCCTCTATCGTCATGTAAGTAGTCATGTGAATATGCCGAGATCTTACCGGCAAAGCTGTTTCAGCGCCATTGGTGGTTTCCTATCGGAGGGCGTGATGTGTATACTTTGGCCGCTTTCGCAACTGGCTCACAACAGGTTATCAACCAGTGGGCTCATCAATTGATAAATGAGGCCGTGGATCGTGGAATTTTTTATTTTTGTTAGTGAACAGTGGATGCTCGTTAGTGTTCTGATGGTGCTTGTCTACCTGTTTGCTATTAATGAGCGTATCAAAAGCGGTAAACCAATTTCATCTCACGTAGCTACCCGGATGCTCAATGCTGAAGAAGCGGTGCTGCTGGATATTCGTGATGTAAAGGACTTTAAAGCCGGGCATATTGCAGGCGCAATTAATATACCTCATACCAAACTGCAAGACCGGCTGGTCGAGCTGGAAACTCACCGTGATAAGGCTATCATTGTTACCGATAAAGCAGGGCAGCATACGGGTGCTATTGGGCGTCGTCTCCAACAGAAAGAGTTCAATGTGCAGAGATTGACCGGCGGAATGATGGAATGGCAGAACCAGAAGTTACCGGTTGTCAAAGACTGAGATGTCGAAAGTAACAGTATATACAACACGTTCTTGTGGTTACTGCGTGTCAGCCAAAAGATTATTGGCTGACAAGGGTGTCAAATACAGCGAGATTGCGGTTGATTCAGACCCGGCAATGCGACGTAAGTTGATAACACTGAGTGGCCGCCATACGGTGCCGCAAATTTGGGTGGGTGATACCCATGTGGGGGGGTGTGATGATTTGTATCACATGAACCAGTCGGGGCAGCTTGATGTATTGATTACAGAAAGTTTGTAGGTGGTTCCAGGCTTATTCCCTAAAGTTTTATGGATAAGAGAAGTGATACTTAATGAGTGACACTGTATTAACAAAGGTATCAATATGACTGAAGATAATACCCAAGCTTCGGCTGGTGATGGACAGGATAGTGCGCAACAATTTGCGGTACAGCGGATCTACCTAAAGGATCTTTCTTTTGAAACCCCAATGGGGCCAGCTGTTTTTCAG
>JBALVP010000210.1:0-1855 GCA_036961395.1 Porticoccus sp. | reverse complement strand
CCGTCTGCCACAACCAGAGGCTGAGGGCTCCTCCGCATTTGTCTCTATCATGGAGGGGTGCTCCAAATACTGCACATTCTGTGTTGTACCTTACACTCGGGGTGAAGAAGTCAGCCGCCCTGCTTCAGATGTACTGACAGAAGTGGCTCACCTGGCGAGCCAGAATGTGAGAGAGGTCAATCTGTTGGGGCAGAATGTCAACGCCTACCGTGGTGATATGCCGAATGGCAGTATTTGCGATCTGGCTGAATTGATTACCTATGTGGCTGAGATCGACGGTATTGACCGTATTCGTTACACCACCTCACACCCGGTGGAGTTTTCTGACAACCTAATCGCTGTTTATGCTGAAGTCCCCGAGCTGGTCAGTCATCTACACTTGCCAGTACAAAGCGGTTCCGATCGGGTACTAGCTGCCATGAAACGGAACCACACGGTTCTTGAGTACAAGTCAAAAATTCGCAAACTAAGGCAAATTCGTCCAGACATCAGTATCTCTTCTGATTTTATCGTAGGCTTCCCTGGTGAAACGGAAAAAGACTTTGACGACACCATGAAACTGATCCACGACATTGGTTTTGATCACAGCTTCAGTTTTATCTATAGCGCCCGCCCTGGTACGCCAGCAGCTGATTTACCCGACGACACCTCTGAAACATTAAAAAAACAACGTCTAAAGATTCTGCAGGATCGCATCAATCAACAGGCTCAGATTATCAGCCGCCAAATGGTTGGTACGACAGAAGCGGTACTAGTGACAGGTATTTCCAAAAAAGATCCTGGGCAATTACAGGGTCGCACCGAGAACAACCGTGTGGTGAATTTTTCCTCTACAAATCACAACCTAGTGGGTGACTTTACCCGAGTAACAATTACCGAAGCTCTGCCCAATTCTCTGCGAGGCGAACTGGCAGAACCTCTTGCAACACCTCATTAATAACATGACATCATATAAATTAAAGTGAATTGCTGTATTTTGATATATAAACTACGTGCAAAGCTATTTTCAGCCATCGACAAAGGCTATATGCTAACCCTATCATCTATGCCGCAGGGGGCGGCCTATTGGACAATTTGAATAAACAGCTAGCAGCTCACACCATTACCCTGGAACCTAGTGATGCCAAACGCCTAGCGACTCTTTGTGGCCAATTCGACGAACACCTCAGACAAATTGAACATCGATTGAATATTGAGATTCGAAACCGAGGGAATGTATTTGCGCTTTACGGCGATAACAACACCGCCCAAGTTGCAGGCCACTTACTTCATCAGCTTTATCAGGAAAACACCATTAACGGTGACCTCACGCCGGATCAAGTCCACTTGGCTATCCAGCAATCAAATTCTGCCTCCCCTAATATTAAAATAACTCATACAGAGACCCCTATGGAAAAATCTGCCGCCAGCGCTACTGCAACAACTGGCACTGAAAATGTGGAAAGCTTTACGGTTATCCGCACCAAAAAGGGCAACATTAAGCCCCGAGGCGTGAGCCAACAACGCTATGTTCGCTCCATTCAAACTCACGACATTAATTTCGGTGTAGGTCCCGCAGGGACTGGCAAAACCTATTTGGCCGTTGCCTGTGCTGTTGAAGCATTACTCAGGGATGAGGTAGAACGAATTTTACTGGTACGTCCAGCGGTGGAGGCCGGGGAAAAGCTGGGTTTTTTACCGGGTGATTTAAGCCAAAAAGTAGACCCTTATTTGCGTCCGCTGTACGACGCGCTCTATGAAATGCTTGGGGTAGAAACAGTCGCCAAGCTGATTGACCGCAACGTCATTGAGGTTGCACCGCTAGCCTATATGCGTGGCCGCACACTGAATAATTCATATATCCTTCTTGATGAAA
>JBALVP010000020.1:0-16129 GCA_036961395.1 Porticoccus sp. | reverse complement strand
AGCATTACCATGACGACCTCAACACCTGAACGCCCTTACATCGGGCGCTTTGCTCCCTCCCCCTCCGGCCCCCTACATTTTGGATCCCTGGTCAGTGCTGTTGCCAGCTATCTGGATGCAAAAGCACACAATGGCACTTGGCTCGTACGTATGGACGATATCGACCCTCCACGGGAAATACCCGGAGCGGCTGACCTCATACTGCAACAGCTTCAGCAACATAGTCTGAACTGGGATGGCGAAGTCCTGTATCAGAGTCAACGCAGCGAAGCCTATCTTGCCACCCTTGAGGAGCTGCAACATGAGGGACTTGTCTATCCCTGCCAATGCAGCCGACAACAACTTAAGGAACAAGGCGGTATTCACCATGATCGCTGCCAATTGCAAGACCCCTCAGCCCCTGTAGCCCTTCGATTAGCGACACCAGTTCAGAGCCAGGTTGAATTCAACGATATTTTTCAGGGGCCGCAAAACCAGAACATCAAACATGAGGTCGGCGATGTCGTACTGCATCGCAAGGACGGTTTTTTTGCCTACCAATTAGCCATCGTCGTTGATGACGCCTTTCAACAAATCAGCCATATCATCCGCGGCAGTGACTTATTGAGTTCTACCCCCAGGCAAATCTGTCTTCAGCAACTCTTGGGGCTTCCCACACCCCAATACGGGCATATACCGGTAGCAACCAACCCGAATGGCCAGAAACTCAGCAAGCAGAACCTAAGCCCTTCAATTGATGCCAAAACAGCCTCAGCGAATCTGGCCTCTGCTTTGCGCTGGCTTGGTCTGTCGTTACCCAAGGCACTCGACACTGCAAGTTGTCATGAATTATTGAACTGGGGTGTAGAGCACTGGCAACGCACGCTGATACCCCCAGTGATGGAGAAGGTGACTTTTAACCAACAGCTTAGATAACGTTGTTTGTGGGCAACGTCCTGTTAAGTCAAACCATAGAAATATAGGGTGAAATATATAGCCTTATGCTTTATATGGATTTTGTTTTGACATGCCTCTTACTCTATGTAAAGGTTGGCGCCAACAACGAAAACTAATAAAAACAAATAATAATAATAACGTTGGATGAATTGCTAGCCTGGTTGGTAAGGGGGAACAAGCCTCGCGACTCGACAGCATATGGAATACGGAGGAAGCCTACGGGCTTCCTTTTTTAATGCCTACTTCTTGTGGCAATCCGCCCACCTAATACACCCTACTCATCACCTGAGTCCAACCTACAAGTGCCAAAAGTCTTTTCAACGCCGCTGTGCTAGAATCGCCCCTTTCTTTCCAGGCACTTGCAGCATCAATATGCTAAAAAAACTCTCTAAAATTTTCAGGAGAAACAGCCTCCCTGCCACCAACGAACCTCATGTTATTAGCGCCGGGCAGCACCCACTTTCGCCCAAACAAATCAGTGCCGGGGCTAGAAAAGTGGTCGAGCAACTCAGCAGTGATGGCTATGAAGCCTTTTTGGTTGGGGGCTGTGTTCGCGACCTCATGCTAGGGCTAAAACCTAAAGACTTTGATGTGGCAACCAACGCCACACCAGAACAAGTCAACCAGCTCTTCAGGCGTTCGCGCATTATTGGCCGTCGTTTCCAAATCGTTCATGTACGAATGGGGCCAGAAATTATTGAAGTCACCACCTTCCGCGCTCATCACACTGATAAGAAAAGTAGCGATAATGACTCGCGGCGCTCGGCCAAGGGACTTCTATTACGCGACAATATGTTTGGCTCAATCAATGAAGATGCCAGCCGCCGCGACTTCACGATGAATGCACTCTATTATCATCCTCAAGACAACAGTATCTACGACTATGCTAATGGTTTACCTGATATAGAGCGGCAGCTCATACACATTATTGGCAATCCAGCTGATCGCTATCGGGAAGACCCTGTAAGGATGCTGCGTGCTGTACGCTTTGCTGCCAAATTGGGTTTTCAAATCGAAGACAACACCTCAGCGGCCATTACCAAAGTTCACCAATTACTGGCTGATATCCCCGCGGCACGCCTGTTTGATGAGGTTCTCAAACTGCTAATGCATGGTCATGCATTAGCCACGTTTCATTTACTCCGCCAGTACCAACTCTTTGGCATCCTGTTTCCAGCCACGGAAGCAGCACTGGATAACGACCCAGGCTACTACCTGACATTTATTGAGCAGGCACTCACTAACACCGATAAACGAATTCGTAGCGACAAGAGAGTCACACCGGCTTTTCTATTTGCAGCCTTGCTCTGGCCCGCACTGAAAGAACAAGAAAAAGTATTTAACCAGGGCGATGCCTCATCCATATACGCTCTACACCAAGCTGCTGGGGAGGTCTCCGCCAGACAGTGCCAACGGGTGGCTATTCCGCGTCGTTTTACCCTCCCCATGCGGGAGATTTGGGAGCTCCAACTGCGCCTACCGCGCAGAGCCGGCAGCCAAGCTTTCCGCTTAATGGAGAACAAACGCTTCCGGGCTGGCTATGACTTCCTTTTGTTGCGTGAGGACGCCGGAGAAATCGAATCCGGCTTGGGAGATTGGTGGACCAACTTCCAAGATGCAGATGAACAAGAACGTCAGACGATGGTCAACTCTGTGCAGCAACCTAAAAACAAGGGCCGTCGTCGACGTCGTAAACCACCGCCCAAAAAACCTGTTCATGACTGAAATTGTCTACATCGCTCTGGGCAGCAACCTCGACAACCCTCAGCAGCAGGTACTGCGAGCCATCACTGAACTGGATGCACTGCCAGATACTCATATTACCGCTGTATCACCTTGGTATAGCAGCGCCCCGATGGGACCATCGGATCAGCCCGATTACATCAATGGTGTTGCCGAACTGAAAACCGACTTAAGTCCGCTTCCCTTGCTGCAAGCATTGCAAGACATCGAAGATACCCACCAGCGTGTCAGGCAGGAACGCTGGGGGGCCAGAACCCTTGATCTGGATATTTTGCTCTATGGCAATCAAATCATCGATCACCCCGAGTTACAGGTACCCCACCCAGGCATGGCCACACGTAATTTTGTACTACTTCCATTGGCCGACATTGCACCGCAACTGACGTTACCAAACAAAACCTCCATGGCAGAGCTCTTGGAAAGTTGCCCTTCAGAAGGTATCGTTCGCCACTCACTAGGAGGTATCTGTGGAACAACTGGCTAGCGATCTGACTGTAGCTCTTCAAAGCGAGACATTCCCTCGCTTTATAGCCGTGGAGGGTCCTATTGGGGTAGGAAAGACCACATTGGCAAAGCGGTTGGCAGCCAATTTCAACTATGAAACATTTCTGGAACAGGCAGATGAAAACCCTTTCCTGGAACGCTTTTATCAGGACCGTCGGGCCGGGGCACTGCCCGCTCAATTATATTTTTTGTTTCAGCGCACCCGACAAATTCAGGAAATTCGTCAAGGCGATATGTTTCAGCAAGTTCGAGTCTCTGACTTTATGATTGAAAAGGATCAGGTTTTCGCCCAGGTAACACTGGATGATGAAGAGCTGAAACTCTATCAAACGGTCTATCAACAATTAACTATTGATGCCCCAAGACCTGATCTGGTGATCTACCTCCAAGCCTCCACGGAAGTTCTGCTAGACCGCGTCCAACGCCGGGGTATTCAGGCAGAGAAATCCATCGATGCCGATTACCTCAACCAACTCAATGAAGCCTATACTCGGTTTTTTTACTATTACGATGAAGCACCACTGTTGATTGTTAATGCGACAGACATTGACTTGGCCAACAACAAACAGGATTACCACAACCTGGTTGAATATATGCTCAACATCAAGTCGGGGCGTCATTACTACAATCCCCGCCCCCACCTCTGACAGGAACGAGGCTTATGAAAACGGTCACTATTAACACCCTGAACACACTCAAAGAACAGGGCGAAAAATTTCCAGTGATTACCGCCTACGATGCCTCTTTTGCACGTCTCATTGAGCAAGCGGGTATTGACGTCGTTCTGGTGGGAGACTCACTGGGCAATGTTATCCAGGGGCATGGCAGTACCGTGCCTGTCACTATGGACGATATGATTTACCATATTGAGGCCGTGTGTCGTGGCAATAGTAAGTCACTGATAATTGCCGATCTACCCTTTATGGCCTATGCCACGGAGGAGCAAACCATGGAAAATGCTGCCCTATTGATGCAGGCCGGAGCTCACATGGTAAAACTAGAAGGTGGTGCCTGGCTTGAGGAAACTGTACTCATGCTCAGCGAACGAGGTATTCCAGTGTGTGGCCACCTAGGTCTTACCCCCCAGTCTGTCAATAAACTGGGCGGCTACAAAGTCCAGGGTCGCGACGACCAAGCTGCTGAGAAAATGGTCCTCGACGCCCACTTACTGGAAGAAGCCGGTGCCGATATCTTGGTGCTTGAATGTGTACCCACGGCCCTCGCCCAACAAATCACCAACGAGCTGAGCATCCCGGTCATTGGTATTGGTGCTGGACCAGATACTGATGCTCAAGTATTGGTGATCTACGATATGCTGGGAATATCACCCAGACTGCCAAAATTTTCTAAAAATTTCCTGGCCGAAACAGGTGATGTGGAAACTGCTCTCAAGACCTATGCCAAAGAAGTACGCTCAGGTGCTTTCCCACTACCTGAACACAGCTTTAAATAACCATACAAAGGCTGTCTATCCTGGAAATGACTGTATAGCGGCCCCCTCTTTCCAGACAGGGTATTTCTCCATCACAGACAGAAATACGTCTGAATTCAAAAAATACGCTAGCCAGTTCTGTAAATTTGGGTACGACGCCTGATCGAACCAGGTCTTATCCACAAAGGCGAACTGGCGAATAAACGGGAAGATCCCCACATCGGCAACACTTATTTTCTCACCCAGTAAAAACCGAGTTGTTGTTAATTGAGCCTCCAGAATTTGAAGGAAATCCTCTGCCTGAGTACGATAATATTCCATAGGGTGTTCAGGGTAGCGATCTGCATATTTATAACGATCCAGATGCGCTTTGAATGAATGATCATTCTGATCAATCAACGCATTGGCCTCAGCCGCCAGTGCAGCCTCACACCAATGATCCGGGTCATGATGGTTCAATGCCCAACGCATCACGTCATAACTTTCATCCAAGACGGAACCATCGGGTAACACCAGCACAGGAACAGTACCTTTGCTGGAGGCTGTCAGCATTGAGGTGGGCTTATCCCGCAATAGAATTTCTCGTAGCTCAACCTGCACACCGGCATACGTCAATGCCATCCGGGCACGAATGGCATAGGGGCAGCGACGGAAAGAATAGAGTATCGGTAACATGGCATCCAGGGCAGACTAATGAGCCTAAGAGGTTAACAAATTCCTTACTGCCCGTACCAGGTAACCGATATAATCTATGGTTCCTATCCACACGTTAAGCCACCAACGAGTCATCATAAGCCCCTGCCCATGAATCTCCTGCCCCGTGTTGAAATTGAACCGTCCTCGCCCGCCAAGGCCTCCGTTATCTGGTTACACGGGCTAGGTGCCGATGGACACGATTTTGAACCGATAGTCCCTGAACTGCATTTACCTGAACAGATGGCCGTTCGGTTTATCTTTCCCCATGCACCAGAGATTCCCGTCACGATTAACGGTGGCTACATCATGCCCGCCTGGTACGATATTTTGGAGATGGACATTGACCGCAAGGTGGATGAAACCCAATTACGACAATCCGCCACTGCGATTCAAACACTCATTGACCGGGAGATTGAGCGAGGCATTGATAGCCAGCACATTATTATCGCCGGTTTCTCCCAAGGTGGTGCCGTCGGTATTCATGCAGCATTGACCTACCCCAAACCACTGGCCGGGTTGCTGGCGCTCTCGACCTATTTTGCCACCGCCAATTCCATTGATATCCACTCCGCCAATCGACAACTACCCATCCAGATATTCCACGGCACCAACGACCCTGTTGTTCAGGAAGTACATGGCCAAAATAGTGTGAAATATTTAACCGCGATGGACTTCAAGCCCGATTACCAAACATTTCCCATGGAACACGCTGTCTGCATGGAAGAAATAAACGCTATTTCAACATGGCTGCAAACAATACTGGACTCGTAGTAAAGTAAATCTATGACCGACTCAAAGGCTAATGCCAAACCAGAATACCCCTATTCTCGCCCCCCCGAACCAGGGAAGCTTATCGAAGTGGCAGATGGTGTTTACTGGTTGCGGATGCCCTTACCCTTCAAACTCGACCACATCAATTTGTGGGTGCTGGAAGAAAGTGATGGCTGGACCATTGTCGATACCGGACTGGCCACAGAGGCTACCACCGATATATGGGAAACGCTTTACCGCCAAATGACCGATAAAAAGCCGATCAAGCGTATTATTGGCACGCATATGCACCCCGATCATATAGGGCTGGCCGCTTGGCTCTGTCGCCGTAGTGATGCAGTGCTATGGATGTCACGCAGTGAATATATGCACTGCCGAATATTATTGGAGGACAGCAACCGAGAAGCGCCCGATGTGGCCATAGCGTTCTACCAAGCCGCAGGGTTTGATGAAGAACAGCTAAATTCCTATCGCTCAAAATTTGGTGCCTTTGGCAGCCTGATTCGTGGCATGCCGAACAGCTATCATCGACTGAAGGACAACGACAGCTTCACAATTAACAATCGACAATGGCTGGTGGTGATGGGTGAAGGGCATTCACCAGAACACGCGTGTTTGCTCTGCCCGGAACTTGAATTGTTTATCTCTGGCGACCAACTGCTACCCACCATCTCATCCAATGTAAGCGTCTGGCCTATTGAACCCACGGGAAACCCTCTGAAAGCCTGGATTGATTCCTGCCACAAGCTGAAATCAGCGCTTCCAGAAAACACCTTAATACTGCCATCCCATGGATTACCTTTCAGGGGGGCCACACAACGCTTACAAAAACTCATCGATGATCATGAAAGAGACCTTCAGGTTATCTACGAAAACGCTGACATACCAAAACGTGTGGTTGATTTTTTCCCGCTGATTTTTAAATCAAACATCAACCATGCCAATCTCGTGCTTGCCACAGGTGAAAGCTACGCACACCTGAACTGCCTGATAGAACGCGGAATGATGACGGTAAAAAAAGATACTGATGGTGTTAACTGGTACCAACGGGTGTAAATACAGATTTAGATAAGAAGGCCTAATGAATTAAGCGATATCAAATTTAGTCACCTAAAAGCTAATCCACCTCCAACATTTGACGATGATGCCATTTACCCAACAACATCTGAGCCGTCATAGCACCGAGCAATGCCAGCATCATATCCCACTGTGCATCCCATACATCACCTTGGGTACCAAGGAATTCCACAGAACCATCACCACCAATGACCGCAGACCACCACTCAAGCAACTCATAAAATGCACTGAACGCCAAACAAAAACAGGTGACCAGAAAAAACAGCCAGCCTCCGCCTTGGTTACCTGACGACGAGTCTCGATGACTTGATAATGAAACACCATAATTCAGATTCAAAACCCGCTTTCGCCACAAAATTTCACGCGCCAAAATGGCAGGGATAAAACCCTGGGCAATATGTCCAATCCGGTCGTAAGGGTTGCGTGAAAAATCAAACCAGTCTTGAATCCAGAACCCCAACGGCACCCTGGCGTATGTATAGTGCGCCCCCACCACTAAAATAATGGCGTGGATAAATATCAGGTAGTAACTGATACGGGTGAGGGGGAAACTCTCTCGGGTATACCAGAGAACAGGCAAAGCAATAATGACGGGGATGGCTTCAAGCCACCAAGTCGCCCTGTCGTAAGGTGTGATCCATGACCACAGCATGACAGCCAACAACAGTATCAGTAGAGCAACAAGTTCTTTGGTGTTTGCCACGAACGACTAACTTCCCCAACGGGGCAATAAGTTTTGCTCAATACCCAGATGGTCGAGAAGTCGAGCCACGATAAAGTCCACCAGGTCTTCAATGGTTTCAGGGTTTTGATAAAAGCCTGGCATGGCCGGCAATATCGTGACGCCCAGCCGCGATAACTTCAGCATATTTTCCAGATGAATTTCCGACAATGGTGTTTCTCGAGGAACAACAATCAGCTGGCGTTTTTCCTTAATAGCGACATCAGCTGCCCGTTCAATCAGATTATTACTCGCTCCACAGGCAATCGCAGACAGCGTGCCACCACTGGCGGGGCAAATCACCATAGAACTCGGACAGGCAGATCCGGAGGCTACCGATGAGAACCAATTCTTGGTGCTATTAACGATAATTTGTCCCGGCTCAGCATCAAAATTTAGAGTGAGGAATTCTTCTAGGTGATCTTCATCTGGCAAATCCAGTTCGGTCTCTGTTTCCACCACAATCCGCGCAGCATCAGACATCATAAACTGAACTTGGCAGTTTGCCTGCACCAAACAATCCAGCAACCTCAGGCCATACTGGGCACCAGACGCACCCGTCATTGCCAGTGTAATTGAACGATTAAAATCAACCATTAGTCTCGGCCCTTCAGAGCACGAACCAGCTTGCCATGAAAACCAGCAAACCCGCCATTACTCATAATCACTATATGTGCCAAATTTCCAGCCTGCTTCAGTGTTTTCTCAACCAGTATATCAATATCATCCAATACCTCGGCAGGGGCAGGACCTAAGGTGACCACCTCTGCTAGGGACCAATCGATATTATCAGGCTGATACCACAATACCTGATCTGCCAGTTTGGTGGACTCTGCAAGCTGGTTTTTGTGAATACCCAATTTCATTGTGTTCGAGCGAGGTTCAATCACAGCAATAATTTTTTCAGTACCCACCTTGTTACGCAGCCCTTCCAGCGTGGTGGCAATGGCCGTTGGGTGATGAGCAAAGTCATCGTACACAGAGACACCGTGGATGGATGCCAGTTTTTCCATACGTCGTTTCACACCACTAAATTGACAGAGAGCCTCACAAGCCACTATGGGTTTCACTCCCACATGACGAGCAGCAGCAATAGCAGCCAAACCATTGGCAGCATTGTGTGCCCCGGTTTGCCCCCAACGAACTGTGCCCTGCCTGTTACCCTGAAAACTCACAGCAAAAGCAGAACCGTCGCTTTCAATGAGAGTCATTGACCAATCACTATCATTACCCAGGCCCTGTAATTCTGACCAGCAACCTCGACTCAGCACCTCTTGCACATTGGCATCATCAGCGGGTGCCACAATCAGTCCCTGTCGTGGAATCGTCCGTACAAAGTGGTGGAACTGCGTTTGAATGGCGTTGAGATCAGCAAAAATATCTGCGTGATCAAATTCCAGATTATTGAGAATAGCGGTGCGTGGGCGGTAGTGAACGAACTTGGAACGCTTGTCGAAAAAAGCACTGTCGTATTCATCCGCCTCCACCACGAAAAAAGGTGAATCACCCAAACGGGCTGAAACGTCAAAGTTGGACGGCACACCACCAATCAAGAACCCGGGCTTCATACCGGCATAGTCTAGAATCCAGGCCAGCATACTAGAGGTGGTGGTTTTTCCATGGGTACCCGCCACCGCCAATACCCACTTCTCTCTGAGAAAATAGTCCCCCAACCACTGAGGGCCCGAGGTATAAGGTATTCGGTGATCAAGCACATATTCCACCGCGGGGTTGCCACGAGACAACGCATTACCAATGACCACTAAATCTGGTATCGGGTTGAATTGTGCAGGCTCATATCCCTCGACCAATTCAATACCCGCCTTCTCCAGCTGAGTACTCATGGGAGGATAGACATTGGCATCACTGCCCGTCACCTGATGACCAGCAGCCTTGGCCAGCAGAGCCAGAGACCCCATAAAAGTGCCACAAATACCTAAAATATGAATATGCATATTGCTATTAACGACCTATTAAATCTGTTCCTAGTCAGCAGATATCCTGCAAACCTGTGCCGAGAATAACATAGCCTAATTTCATCACCATGCAACCCCTAGTGTTGAATAGTTTCGAAAATGTAATACTGAAAATAGCTCTGAAAAATACAAGAAAATGACATAAAAATGAAATCTAGAGCACTTTCCAGTATCATTCGCGGCACTTTAAAAAGGGTCGAAAGTCGAGATAAATGATGCCAAAAAAGAATGCATTTTATGCCCAATCCGGTGGTGTCACCGCAGTCATTAACGCCAGCGCCTGCGGTGTAATTGAGACTGCACGTGAGCACAAAGATAAGATTGGCAAGGTATACGCTGGTCGCAATGGCATTATCGGCGCACTCCGCGAAGACCTGATCGATACCAGTAAAGAATCCGCCAGCGCCATTGCAGCCCTGCGTCACACACCCTCTGGTGCTTTTGGCTCCTGCCGTCACAAGCTGCAAGATTACAATGAAAACAACGCGGAATATGAGCGTCTGATAGAAGTGTTCAAGGCGCACAACATTGGCTACTTCTTCTATAACGGTGGTGGCGACTCTGCTGACACCTGCCTGAAAGTTTCCCAGTTATCAAAAAAAATGGGCTACCCCATTCAGGCCATCCATATCCCAAAAACCGTGGATAATGACCTGCCCTTTACCGACAACTGCCCCGGCTTTGGCTCCGTCGCCAAGTACGTCGCTGTGTCGACGAAGGAAGCCAGTCTGGATATCGCCTCCATGTGCGAAACCTCCACCAAAGTATTTATCCTTGAGGTGATGGGCCGTCATGCCGGTTGGATTGCTGCGGCCAGTGCCCTAGCCGCTGAAAAGGCGGGCGACCCACCCCATATCATTCTATTCCCGGAAATACCTTTTGTACGGGAAGACTTTATCGCACGGGTAGAGAAGGTCGTGGAGCAGCATGGTTACTGCGTGGTTGTCGCTTCCGAGGGTGCTCAATATCCAGACGGTGCATTGATCTCTGGCTCCATGAGCACCGATGCCTTCGGCCACCAACAACTTGGCGGCGTTGCCCCCACACTGGCCAGCATGGTGAAACACGCACTGGGCTATAAATACCACTGGGCTCTGGCCGACTACCTACAACGCTCTGCACGCCATATTGCCTCGGCTACTGATGTGGAGCAGGCCTATGCCGTAGGTCGTGCTGCCGTAGAATATGCTTTGGACGGTAAAAATTCAGTCATGGTGACCATTGAGCGTAATGAAGGGAAAACCTATTCCTGGAGCCTCGGTGAAGCACCTCTGGACAAAGTGGCCAATATAGAAAAGAAAATGGGCCGCAGCTTTATTACTCGCGATGGCTACGGTATCACTCAGAAAGCCCGAGACTACCTGGCACCATTAATTCTAGGTGAAGACTACCCTCCTTACAAAAATGGTATTCCTCAGTATGTGCAGCTCGCCAAGGTACCGGTGAAGAAAAAGCTGAACACGCCTTTTGAGGTTTAAATCTGGAAGGCTTTGTTAACTATAAATAAACAGAGCCTTCAGCCCTCCAGCATAAACGTGACGGGTCCATCATTGCACAAGGTGACCTGCATATTGGCACCAAAAACACCTGTTGCTACATAGGTAGCAGCGGGGTTCTCTTTTGAATCCTGTTTCGCCTGGGAAACAAAATAGTCATACAGCGTTTCTGCCAAATCTGGCGATGCCGAAGAAGTGAAGCTTGGTCTCAATCCTTTTCCTGTATCTGCAGCCAAGGTAAATTGTGGCACGATCAGTAAACTGCCTCCAACCTGCTGTACATTGAGGTTCATCTTTCCCTCATCATCGGGAAAAATTCGGTAGTGAAGGACTTTGTGTAATAACTTATCGGCAGCACCCTCAGTATCTTCCCGCTGCACACCCAGCAGCAACAGAATGCCCCGATTGATTTCCCCAACGGTATCACTACCTACACCAACTTTGGCATAACTGACACGCTGAATTAGACCCAACATAACCGACCCCAATATAAACAGTCCTTCACCACAGGTTAACTCCCCACCACATTGCGGGGCTTTCCCGCCAGGAATGCCTGAATATTCTCAGCTACTTGATCAATCAATCGCTGGCGAGACTCTTGAGCCACCCACGCACAGTGTGGCGTCACAATCAGATTCGGAACTTCCGGGTTCAGCAGAGGGTTTCCGTTGGCCGGTGGCTCCTCCGACAGCACATCAACGCCGGCACCGCCAATCACGCCATCTTCCAATGCATCAACTAACGCCTGCTCATCCACCATGCCACCACGAGCACAGTTAATCAGTAGTGCAGTACTTTTCATCTTTGCCAGCTCGCGGCGGCCAATCAAATGGCGGGTTTCTTCCGTCAGAGGACAATGCAAACTGATCACATCTGCTTGATTAATCAGGCTATCGAAAGGGGTTCGTCCTGAATCATCGCCATGTCGCCAGGGCAACGAGGCAATCTGCACATCCATGCCAAATGCCTGACCTACCGCTGCGACGCCACGACCCAATTCCCCATAGCCCACAATACCCAGTACTTTTCCGGCCAGTTCTTTAACCGGGAAATCCTGTAAACAGAAAAAAGGGCTTTCCGCCCAACGTCCATCCAGCGCCGCCACATTATAATCGGGCAACCGCGTCGCCAACGCTAGAATCAAAGCCCAAGTGTGTTGCACCACCGATGCAGAACCATAACCCAGCACATTGCTGACCACTACATTGCTTGCACTAGCTGCCGCAAGATCGATTACATTAGTCCCTGTGGCCAACACACCGATATAACGCAGCCCTGGAGCAGCCGCTAACTCTATTGCTCCAATAGGCATCTTATTGGTCAACACTAGTTCAGCATCAGCGATACGCTCAGCAACTTGTTCCGGCCGACAAGCACTATAAATAGTCCACTCAATCGGCAGCCCTGTGATCGGCCCGATATCTACATCCTCGGGGCCTAGGCTATCAATATCGAGAATTACGCCTTTCATATTTTTTGCCTGGAAGCTATCTTGAGGGCTATTAAACAGGGCCCTGTGAACCAATTTAGCATTTTCCCGAACCCTGTTAATACTATTTCTATGTCTGATTTGGAAGTGTACCTTATGTCATCAAAACCTCGTATTTCTATCCTCTACTGCCCCCGCTGTAATTGGCTGTTACGTTCTGCCTGGCTGGCTCAAGAGTTACTCACAACCTTCTCTGAGGATTTGAGCGAAGTCGCACTCAAACCAGCTGAAACAGGGGGTACCTTTGAAATCACTCTGGACAATACAGTCATCTGGGATCGCAATCAGGAAGGAGGGTTCCCCGAAGCAAAAATGTTGAAACAACGTGTACGAGACTGCGTTGCCCCCGACCGAACCCTAGGTCACATAGATAGATAAGAGGGTCACATTGACCGCTAAATAGCTTGAGTATTATCAGTGTGGTACAGCCCTCTTCTCTTCTGTCATAATGCGCCGCTTCATAATAAAGAATTAGAGGGATAACCAGATGTCCGAGCGGTTGTTGGGAATCTATGAAAAACTAATCCTGCGTCGCCCTGTCGCCTCAATAGTGGCGGTATTATTGCTTGCTGTGGGTATGGCCTTTGGCCTACCAAACTTCAAGCTTGATGCATCAGCAGACTCCCTGACACTTGAAAATGACAACAGTCTGACTTATTTCCGTGAATCATTGCTGCGCTACGGTAGCAGTGATTTCCTCGTCGTCACCTACACCCCCTACGAAGGTGACCTGTTTGATGACAACTCCCTGAACGCACTCAATGAAATGCACGAGGAGTTAGCGAAAATTGATGGTGTTGCCAACGTCACCTCTATACTCAATGTACCTCTTCTGTACAGTCCAAAAATTTCTGTCTCACAACTTAAAGAGGAACCGCGCACGCTGCTCCTGCCAGACACTGACCGTAAACTGGCTCGCAAGGAGTTCCTCGAAAGCCCGATCTATCGCGACCTGATTCTCAGCAAAGATGGCCAAACCACGGCCATGCTGGCAACCATGGAGCTGGACGAGAAATACCTGGAGCTGGTTAGTGGGCGGGATACCATGCGGGTTAAGCGAGACACCGAGGGTTTGTCTCCTGAAGAGGTCATCCAACTTGAACAAATAAGCAAAGAATTCCTAGACTATCGCACCCTTCGTGCTGTCGAGGAGCACCAAAGAGTCGCAGAAATACGTCAAAAAATGTCCAGGTTCAAAGGACAGGCCGAAGTGTTTCTGGGTGGCCCCAGCATGATTACCGCCGATATGGTCGATTTTATCAAAAGTGACCTGAATATTTTTGGCACGGGTATTTTGCTGTTTATTATCATTACCCTGGCGGTTATTTTTCGTCAGCTCCGCTGGGTTATATTGCCACTTGTGACCTGTATTTTGTCCGTAGAGATCATTCTCGGCTATCTCAGCTGGATCGACTGGCGTCTCACGGTCATCTCTTCCAATTTTGTCTCACTACTACTCATTATTACCCTTGCACTGACCATTCACCTGATTGTTCGATACCGCGAACTACACCGTGATGCACCCGACAGCAGCCAACTGGACTTGGTCCGAAATACTGTGACGTATATGGCACGACCATGCCTCTATACAGTACTGACGACAGTCGTGGCATTTGTTTCACTGGTAGTTAGCGATATACGCCCGGTCATCGACTTTGGCTGGATGATGACCATCGGTATTTTATTGGCACTCGTTCTGTCATTTATCATTATTCCGGCCGGAATGATGATTTGGGGCAAAGGAGCAAACACAGACAAAGCTGACAATTCTGCGGCTTTCACACTCCACTTCTCTCGCTTTACAGAGAAACACGGTGGGCTCGTACTTGGCTTCGCGTTCTTGGCAATGCTTATCAGTGGCTGGGGTATTTCCCAGCTACAAGTAGAAAACCGCTTTATTGATTACTTCCGCCCCCACACCGAAATCTACCAAGGGCTATCTGTCATTGACGCCAAACTGGGCGGCACCACACCACTTGAAATTATTCTTGATGCACCGCCCGCTATCAATCACAACGCCATGAACCCTGAAAACTTCCAGACTGAAACGGAGAGTGGTAACACATCAGCGGCTGATCATTCCAATAACGACCCCTTTGTCGGGGCATATGGAGAGGGTGATGAGAGTGAATCTGGTTCTTATGATGATCCCTTCGCAGATGATGGCTTTGACGATTTTGCAGATGAAAATTCAGAAGAAGCTGAACGTAGCTACTGGTTAACCGGCGCCGGTATTGAAGACCTGAGAACATTACATGTCTACCTTGAATCTTTACCAGAAATTGGCAAGGTAAGCTCACTGATCACCGTGACAGACGTAGCCTCTGACTTGTCAGGCCACAAGCTCAATGACCTAGAGCTGGCATTAATACCGCAGATGCTGTCAGAAGAAAATGCCGAGCTTCTCCTCAACCCCTATATTAATGAGCAGCATAATCAGGCGCGGATCACCCTACGAGTCAATGAAACTCAGGGTGAACTGAACCGTAACGACCTGCTGGCAAAAATTCATCAGTTTGCCATCACGGAGGGAGGTTTTGAGGAAGACCAAGTAAATTTCACTGGACTGCTAGTGCTCTATAACAACATGCTTCAGAGCCTATTCCGCTCTCAGATCATGACCTTGGGTACTGTATTTCTGGGGATTATGGCGATGTTTCTGGTCCTATTCCGGTCAGTGTCCATTTCGCTGATTGCCATTCTCCCTAACTTTTTAGCGGCAGGTGTTGTACTTGGCGGCATGGGCATTGCTGGTATTCCACTCGACATGATGACCATCACTATTGCGGCCATCACCGTGGGTATCGGTGTCGACCACGCCATTCACTACATCACCCGCTTCAAACGAGAGTTTGAAGTCGACCAAAATTACGTTGCGTCCATGCACCGCGCTCATGCCAGTATCGGACGAGCACTGTTCTATACAGCGATCACCATTATTGTGGGATTCTCCATTCTGGCGCTGTCCAACTTTATTCCATCGGTTTATTTTGGACTGCTCACATCACTCGCGATGCTTGCAGCGCTTCTGGGCTCCATGACATTACTGCCCAAGCTGATCCTGATTCTCAAGCCACTGGGGAAATAATACCAGCTGGCTAGACCGGGGCCTCATTAGGGCCCCGGAAGCACTGAGTAAAACTGGACATTAGCACCTAAATATTAGGGATAAGGTTTTAGACTTACTCCCGTTAATTGCCCTATCTCTCCACCACCCTTTATTCTAAACTCTTTAATGACCCTTTAATTTGAAAGGAGCATTGAGCGCTTCGTCATGCAATTTCAACC
>JBALVP010000209.1:0-1861 GCA_036961395.1 Porticoccus sp. | reverse complement strand
AGAACAAAATAAAAAGAACCTAGGGTTTTTTGAGATCATTGCCCAAGCATTCTGCCTGGTGTTTTCTTTACAAAGAGGGTCTGGTTTAAAACGAGCAACGGACTTGATGGAGTCAAATCCAAAATCTATTATTTTGGCGGGTTTTGTTGCAATGATTATCTTTTTCACGATTTGCTTTACAGCTTCTCAACTGGCAATCAAATTTGCATCGCCCTGATCTATCTTTCCCTTCCTAACAATTCGGCTGGCCCTATTTCTATTCCCTGTAATAGCTCGTCAAGGAATAAGGAAACAAGCTCATGTCGACCTGAAACACTCGCTTTTCGATAAATGGCATTCGCCTGTGCCTTAACTGTGCCTTCCTTTGCATTCCGTGCTTCTGCAATACCGCCAAAACTCAGACCTTTGACCAGTAGCATGGCAACATCTCGCTCTGCTGGCGTCAGTTGCCAGGAAACAAAGAGCTCTTCAATAACACCGGCAAATTCACCGGATGCTATACGCACTTGAGTATTGATTTTTTGATGCTTCCGAACAAGCCTAGATAGCTCCAAGACGTGAAAGCTGAATGCAGAAACAGATATTATTACAACGAAAACCTCAAGTCCGAGATGCAGCTTCCCACCAGGAAAATCATTATCGAAGAGTAAGTCACCCGCAACATCCATGGCGAAAAAAGCTGTGCAGATAGTCGATAGGGCAAGTCCAACCCACAAGGTTAGGAAGTCTCGGGACATGCCACCTACAATCAAGCGACCATATTTTCCGTTCGTGGGCATGAATCTCCTTAGTTTGATTTAGTTCATCTCAGTTTTTTCTTCCCTGTCACCATAGCAGAAATGAGATTGGCCCTTGTCCTAAAACTTTCAATCAGGACACCGGCTACGTGGATAGCGACGCTGACCAACAGGTATGTCACAAATGCTTCGTGAACATCTTCCATTATTTCACTACCCCAGAAACGATCCGTTGTCATGAAATGACCTGTTAGGCATATCACGACAAGCGTTAGAAGGAGGTTAAATATCATTAGAGCACCGAGTGGATTATGCCCAATTATTGCAGACCCGCTATCGGACTGACCTGCTAGAGAGCGCCCTGACAGGTGCTCTCTCAATCTTTGCCGGGTAGGGACGAACGTCGAAAATCTTGCGTACTTTGTACCCACAAACCCCCAAACCAAACGAACGACCAAGAGTGCAGCAACAGCGTATCCCAAAGCTTCATGAATCGAGCCTTCATCAAGAAAGGTGGCATTGATCAAGACCACTGTCACGGTGAACCAATGACAGATTCGAACAACGGGATCCCAAACCTTTACTTCAATCATAAGGGTTCTCCTGTTTAAATTAAGGCATCGACAAGCCGGTTAGCCGTGGCAGTCAAACAGATCACCACGACAGAACCTCTCAGTCAGTCTTCTTTAATCTTGGCAATCTCGAGTGTGTCTGGATTGATAAAGACCTCATACTTTTTACCATTTTTCTTGGTATAAAATTCGTAGCAACCGCCTTCAACCTTAACCTTTCGGACTTCATACCCCTCCGCTACCAAAACGGATTTTGCTTCATCCTTGGTCTTCCACTCAGATTCGGGACCACTATCGCATTCATAGCTTGAAGCAAGAACAGATGAACTCATGCCAATAGCAACCAATCCTGTTAGAACGATTTTTGTAAAGTAATTCATTTTGGGCCTCTTCATTTAAAATTATTTTGTAATGAAGAGTAATGATGTGCCCATATTGCGAGCTAAACCATCAACTTACGGCCATAAACAGCGGGCTTATATCGATGGTTTAGATGTTTAGCGGTGCGGGAAGGAAGCGGAATCCAAGTAAAACTGGTGTGAGGTGATGATG
>JBALVP010000208.1:0-2021 GCA_036961395.1 Porticoccus sp. | reverse complement strand
GCAACCGCGCGCCTGACGCTGCACGCGGAATCGCGCTAAGCATTTAATACCATACGATGAGCAACCCGACACATAGGTTACAGATTATACCGGACACATAGGTTACACATTACAGCATTTGGAGGAGGACTCCGGATGCCTTGGAATGAGTGTAATGCTATGGATGAACGCATCAGATTTGTTGCCCGACTAAGTGATGGCGGTGAGCGTGTTCCCGCGCCTTTATTATTTCCAATTGCCCGCAAGCCAAACATCATCAATCTGCTCTCCATGAGCAGCTGCCAGATAGACGGGCAACAGAAACTTCTGCAGCTCACCCATCAACACCTCAAAGGACATTTCGCTGTCCAAGCCATTTTTACGCAAGAAGGCCACCCACTGCTTTTGCTTATTCTCGTCGGCGGTAAAGGGAGGCTCAAATATCGAAGGCCCATACTCGGATAGCGCTGTTTCACGTCGCCCGAAGGTCGCCCTAATTGCCTCTACCAGTAAATTTCCCTCAATCTCCATCTTGCTCGCGATCACCCAGAGATCATAAAAATCCTTGATCCGACTATTTGCGATACCCAGCATGATCATGGCCTGGAATTTCTCTGCAATGAGCGTATACACCGGATAGACATTCAATTCGGGATCAGGAAAATCCAAAAACGAGGGCACTGTCGCCACTTCTGCTCCAGGGGAAACGGCATCACCAAAACCAATATCCACTTGGAAGGTGATTCTGGCACTATCAAGGCTGGATTGGCCGGTAATTCTCACGCCCTGGTAAAGCGCATCCTCCTTTATCTCTATACCCCTGATGGAGGCTAAATCAAATTCCAACCCATCTTCTGCCACGACACTGCAAATATCTCTAAAATCAGCAACCAGTGTCTCAATATCACCGCCCCCATAGCCCAGCAAATCAATGTCACGTGTGGGCCGGTGTGCGTCACCACCCCAGACCCAAAACAACATCGCTCCCTTCAACAGAAATCTGTCACGGAACTTCGATGACCCCAATCGGTAGAGTAAGCGCTGAATCAGATAGGTTTTCAGGACATAGTCAAAGTTTTCACCACGCACTCGGGCCAGATTCAGGAGCCGCTGTCTAATCGATGCCGCTGAGCTTTTTGTCAAAATCCTATCCCTCCGCTTAGACAAGACTTTCGAGGTAAGGCTGCATCACATTTTTTACCCGGCACAGTTCCGCGTACCGTACCAGCTCGTCGATCGTAAAGCGTTTTTCAAGCCAGCCTTCCCTTAGGGCCTCCAACGCGACTTCAAGTCCAATTTTGTGGCGGTATTTAAAACAATCAACGACCGTTCTGGCTACGCTGAATACCTTTAGACCCTCACCATCCACCGTATGCCGCTCTACACCTTCGGACATTAGCTGCCCGGACAGGGTGACAAACCTTACCGGTGGATATTGGATCTTTGGCCGCCAGCTCTTGCGATCAATGGCAAGCCAAATTTCGTGAGGGTTCTGAGTTGTGAGTTCGTGAAAGCTGAGGGCAGACAGGAGTGCCACCACCGCATTGGGGGCTTGCTTCACTGCCTCAATGAGCGACTGGTTATTCCCTGCTCTTCGATTTGGCCACTGATACATTCCCCGACCTATGCGGACCAGCACCTGTTCCTTGGATAGCTGGTAGAGGTAATCTTTGGGCAGACCGAGCCGTGTTAGATCGGATGGCCTAACAATGGGGTGATTTTTAGCATAGTCAATGACTTGCTGCTTTTTTGAGGGTTCCAGTGTATCAGACATAATATTAATTCCTCGGCACTTACAAATATATGCCGAGTAAATAATATATGCAAGATTTGCCTGACAAAGGGTAGGTTTCGGGGTGCCCCAGGAGAGCGACACTCTCCAACTAAAGGGGTCAGAGCCCTTTCTTTCTTATTTGCTTATCTGATGTATGTTCAATCTTAAAGGGCTCCGACCCCTTATTCACGACCTTCAGCTGGTTATAGCGGCCTAGAAAATATGGGGTAGCTAACCGTAGGCCTGACCAGGCAGCCAGGTCACCAGC
>JBALVP010000207.1:0-2029 GCA_036961395.1 Porticoccus sp. | reverse complement strand
CTGCCCGATGATGCACTGGTAGCCTGCGATGATGGAAACCACACCTATTTGTCTGCGGAGCTTTTACCCATACACCGAGTGGGTGGGTTTATCTCTCCCGTTGACTTCAATGCCATGGGTTATTGTGTGCCTGCTGTAAATGCGATGAAGCTATCTCACCCCAACACCACCGTTGTGGGGATCATCGGTGATGGCGCCATGATGATGACTGGCATGGAAGCGCTCACTGCCAGCAAGTACAACCTTGGGGTGATCTACTTCCTGTTTAACGATGGTGAACTCGCCCAAATCGCTCAGGCTCAAGAAATCCCCTACAAGCGAAAAACCTGCACCAAACTCGGCGAAGCTGACTGGATTGCCTTTTCACATGCCGTAGGTTGTGAGTATGTCGCCATTGAGGATGATACTCAGCTACAACCTGCACTAGACACCGCATTCAGCCTGGCAGCAGAAAATAACCCTGTGGTTGTGGATGTCCATATTGACTACAGCAAGCACACCGCATTTATGGAAGGAACCGTAAAAGCCAGATACAAACGCTTCGACCGCTCTACCAAAGCACGTTATCTAGCCCGTGCTTTGACTCGGAAGATTATTGGATCGAGGTAGCTGTTATTCATTTTACCGGGAAATGAAGTACCCGTTAATCAAAGGCATCTGTTGCCACTTTATAACGAGGGTCTTCATTAATATTGATTTCTACATACCGCGCAGCATCATCCAGTAACTGCAAACAGTCCTGACTAAGATGACGAAGGTGCAGCTTTTTGCCCAACTTTTGATACTTATGAGCCAAACCATGAAGCGCTTCAATGGCAGAAGAATCAGATACTCGTGCTTTTTTGAACTCAATCACCACATCATCAGGGTCATCATCGGGTGAAAACAATTCTTTAAAATTGCTCACTGAACCAAAGAATATCGGGCCTTCAAGCTCGTAAACTTTCCAACCATCCTCATCCGTATAAGTTGTGACTGCAATATGTTTGGCATGCTCCCAGGCAAACACCAGCGCTGACACAATCACACCGACAATGACGGCGATGGCCAAGTCTGTGAACACGGTGACCAGTGCCACCAATATTGAAATAAATGCATCGCTTTTCTGCATGGCCCGGAAGATACGAAATGAAGCCCACTCAAACGTACCTAATACCACCATAAACATCACGCCGACCAGTGCGGCCAGTGGAATCATTTCAATCAGATTGGCAACAAACAGAATACATACCAGCAACACCAATGCTGCGGTAATGCCTGACAAGCGGCCACGGCCACCAGAATTAATATTAATCATACTCTGGCCGATCATGGCGCAACCGCCCATACCGCCAAAGAAACCATTAACGGTATTACCTAACCCCTGGCCGATACACTCACGGTTACCACTACCACGGGTATTTGTCAGGTCATCAATCAGAGACAAGGTCAGCAACGATTCAATCAGACCAACGAGCGCCAGAATGACCGCATAAGGACCAACAATTTTTAGGGTCTCCAGCGTAAACGGCACCATAGGAATAACAAAGCTTGGCAAACTGCCTTCCAGGCTTGCTGTTGCCTGCTCTTCAAGGGGCAGCATGCCTCGAACGAAATCAATGACGGTGCGGGCATCTAGGTCCAAACCATGAACCATTAACGTGACCACAATAATAGCCACTAACGAGGCTGGAACAGCCGTGGTCAGTTTCGGCAAAAAGTGAATAATCGCCATGGTCAATGCCACGAGGCCCAGCATCCAATAGAGCTGACTGCCCGGCATCCAACCCATCGCGCCGGTGGCATCCGGCACCTTAAATTGGCCGAACTGAGCTAACAAAATCACAATGGCCAAGCCATTCACAAAACCCAACATCACCGGATAAGGAACTAGTCGGATAAATTTACCCAGACGAAACACCCCAAACAGAACTTGAATTAACCCCGCCAACAGCACCGCAGCAAATAGATACTGCACACCATGACTAGCAACCAATGCGACCACTACTACAGCCATTGCACCGGTAGCACCAGAAATCATGCCGGGGCG
>JBALVP010000206.1:0-2052 GCA_036961395.1 Porticoccus sp. | reverse complement strand
CAACAGGTACTTAGAGAGTTTGACCTGGAGACAAATTCAGACTCAGCCCAACATTAAATACCGCATTACTGTCACCAAGGCACTCCATGTCAAAACTTATACCCGTAAAAAAAGCACCGGCAAACAGCCCGCCAAAAATCATTCAGCAAGCGAAGATTGTATGGGATGACAATGGCCAGCCAGTCTCTGTCGCTTATGGTGATGTGTATTTCAATAGCGACTGTGGTATCGACGAAAGCCGTTATGTTTTCATGGAGCAGAATAGATTTCTCGAGCGTTGGACCAACAACACTGGAAATTCATTTACCATCGGAGAAACCGGCTTTGGCTCCGGGCTAAATTTTCTAGTAGCGGCCAAAGCCTGGCTGGAAAATACCGACACCGGCATTCTTCATTTTGTCTCCGTAGAAAAATCCCCTCTATCCAAAGAAGACCTACAGCGCACCCTAAAACTGTGGCCAGAATTATCTGAGCTGGCGGATGAATTCATTCAGTTATATCCCCCGGCAGTTCCCGGAATACACAGACTCAAGCTGGCCAACAGCCGCATTATTCTCACTTTGATGTACGGCGAAGCCAATGACATGTTTGCCGCCCTGAGAGGCAGTGACCACCCCCTATTCCAGCGACAGGGAAACCCGGTGATCGATGCCTGGTTTCTCGATGGCTTCGCACCCTCAAAAAATCCTGAGATGTGGAGTGAATCATTATTTCAAACAATCGCAGACCTCAGCAAACCCGGTACAACATTTAGCACGTTCACTGTAGCTCAAGCCGTTCGACACGCGCTGGAGCACACGGGCTTTCAATTCAATAGAGCACCTGGGTTTGGACTAAAACGCGAAATTCTCTTTGGCAGCCTGATAAAACACACGGCGTCATCCACCGCTGCCACCAGTGAGCCTGCCACATTTAATTCACCCTACCAACCACCTTGGTACCTTCCACCTTCCGTTGATACACCACCAGAAACTGCCATTGTGATCGGTGGCGGCATTGCCGGCTGTTCCACGGCACGTGCATTGGCTGAACGAGGTATTGCTGTCACGTTAATCGAGCGTCATCGGGCAATGGGGCAGGAAGGCTCGGGCAACCCACAGGGTATTCTTTATCCCAAGCTATCCACCAGCACGTCCCAATTGGCTCGCTTTGGACTGGCGGCACTGCTCCATGCCAGCCGTTATCACAATGACTTTTTAGAGCTAAAACTAGACAACAAAGGTCTGGGTAGCAAAATAGACACCGAAGCTGTTATCGGCAATCGTTGTGGTGTCTTGGTACTCCCTTCATCGGAAAATAAAAAAGAACAGTTTGAAAACATAGCTGAACAGTTCCCGAAAGAACTCGTGCAGCTACTTAAAGGCGAGCGGCTCGATCAGGCGGCAGGTCTTTCCCTGACCAATCGGTTTGGACTATTTTTCCCCAAACTCGGCTGGATTAAACCACCTATCGCCTGTCAGGTACTCACTGATCACCCGTTAATTACCGTTCAAACGGCAGAAGTAGAAAATATCGATTACGAACATAAGGCTTTGCCTAGAGATAGCGGCTGGCAAGCGCTGGATGATGCTGGTAACGCCATTGCCACAGCGCAAGTGATGGTCATCGCCTGCGCTTTCGACAGCAGTAAATTTAGCCAAACAAATCACCTGCCTATCAAAAAGGTTCGCGGACAGATCAGCTGCCTACCAGCCACAAAGCAAAGCTCTGCACTAAAAACAGTACTCTGTGGTGAAGGCTATATCGCACCGGCGGCAGGCGGGGAACATACTCTTGGGGCCACCTATAATGTTGGAGAAACCAGCACTGCCATACGTCCAGAAGACCACCACACCAATATACAACAACTTGCCACTACTGATGCGGCTATGGCCAACACCTTTGACCCCGGGGATATCAACCAATTACATGGCCGGGCTGCCTTCCGTTGTACCACATCAGATTACTTGCCCATCGCAGGGCCAGCACCAAAACTGGAGAATTATCTAAACGATTATGAATTGCTGAGAAAAAATGCCCGCTCTCACATCCCCATAGCAGGTGCCACATGGC
>JBALVP010000205.1:0-2203 GCA_036961395.1 Porticoccus sp. | reverse complement strand
TTCAACGTAAATACGTAGCGCCGTCAACGACTCAACCAAACTGTGGATTTGAGTAGAAAACTCACCCTGAAGTGAGCGAAGCGCACAACGGGCAGCCTGATCAGAAGTAGCATCGATCAGGTCGGCAATTGCCTCAGCCTGCGCAAGATCTATTTTGTCGTTAAGAAAAGCACGCTCAGAAAACTCACCAGGTCTTGCTAGGCGGGCACCTAGCGCAAGAGATCGGCGTAACAGGGCGT
This sequence comes from Porticoccus sp., assembly GCA_036961395.1. GTDB lineage: Bacteria > Pseudomonadota > Gammaproteobacteria > Pseudomonadales > Porticoccaceae > Porticoccus. The sequence continues at coordinate 1,964 of JBALVP010000205.1, read as the reverse complement.
CCATAATAACGGGACCACCGTGACCCTGTAACTCCAGAATATGCTCTCCGGTGAATGAATGAGGCGCGGCGAAGTAGATGGCTACACCTTGATCAATCGCGGCCCCATCAGCACCTAAAAAGTCAGTAAATAGGGCTTGTCTTGGCTCTGGTGTTTTTGCCAAAAACCCATCAAAAAAGGGGGATAGATTTTTCCCTGATATTCGTAAAATACCCACACCACCTCGACCCGGTGGTGTGGCAATAGCTGCTATGGTGTCCTGATCACTGGCAGATAACATTTTAATATTCCAGAAAAAAAGGCTCCCTATAAGGAGCCCTTCTTATCCTATTTTTTTACCGATGCACCTTCAATCCGGCGGGTTATCAACCACTGTTGAATGATGGACAGCCCATTGTTCACGGTCCAGTAAAGAACCAACCCCGCAGGGAAGAACATAAAGAAGAAAGTGAACGCAATAGGCATCATCTGCATGACCTTCGCCTGAGTAGGGTCAGGCGGGGTAGGGTTCAGCTTCTGCTGAATAAACATACTGGCGCCCATTATCAAGGGAAGCACAAAATAGGGGTCTTTTATCGACAAATCCTGGATCCAAAGAATCCAGGGAGAGTGACGCAACTCAACGCTCTCCAGCAACACCCAATAAAGCGCAATAAACACCGGCATTTGTACCAGAATAGGCAAACACCCTCCCATGGGGTTCACCTTTTCCTTCTTGTACAGGCTCATGGTTTCCTGCGACATTTTCTGTTTGTCGTCTCCATACAACTCTTTCAGGCGGGCCATCTCTGGCTGCAGTTTCCGCATGTTTGCCATAGATTTGTAGCTAGTAGCTGAAAGGCGGAAAAAGGCAGCCTTGATCATCATGGTTAACAGAATAATCGACCAGCCCCAGTTACCAAGGAACTCATGAAGCTGGTAGAGCACCCAAAACAATGGCTTTGCAATCATCCAAAGCCAACCATAATCGACCGTTAAATCGAGGTAGGGAGAGATTTTTTCAAGCCGATACTGATCCTTTGGCCCTGCATAAAAAGCAGCACGAAGCTCACCCTGCTCACCCGGCGCTACAGATACCTGCGGAGAGTGAAACTCAAAAAGATATAGATCTTGATTGCCCAACTTTCGCAAGTTAAATGTGTTGATCGTTTTCTGGTCGGGTATCCAGGCGCTGATAAAGTAATGTTGTACCATTGCGAGCCAACCACCGGGCACCATGTCCTTGAAAGACTCTTCCTCGATATCCTCAAAGTCCATTTTTTTGTAATTTTTTTCTGTGCTGGTCATCGCCGCACCCAAGAAAGGCGCCATCCCCATCCCTTTTCCAACAATAGGGTTATGGCTGTCACGCCTAATTTGCCCAAACAACGCCGCTTTCCATGGTTCGTTGCTCTGGTTGTCTACCTGATAAGCCAGCTCCACCAAATAGTCACCACGGTTAAAATGGAACTGCTTGGTAATCAGGACATCTCCTTGCTGGAGTGTTAGGTCTACCTGTAGCGTTTCCTGCCCATCCTCCATCGTGTATTGATCTGCGCTGGCTTTAAACAAAGGTTTTCCTGCATTGTCAGTACCATTGGTGCCGATCAAACCACTCCGAGCAGTATACGTCGTAGTGGCTGTTCGGTTAAGCAAGACGAAAGGTCTCTCTGTCTCACCCTGCGCCGTTAGATGTTTTGGCAGCGCAACCTTCACAATGTCACCACCGAGGGTATCAATCGATACCGTCAGCACATCTGTATAGACTGTCACCACTCGAGGGTTCACAGCGGCTACTGGTTCAACGGCTTGTTCTGGTTGCGCCTCTGATATTATTGGCAGCTCGTCGGCCTGCACTGATACATTGGTCGTATCAGCCGTAGTATCAATATCGGGTAATTCGAGGGTTGGCAACTCTGGGGTTACCATTGCTTCAGCAGTGGCGGTATCCACTTTTGGTGTATTCGCTTCTTGAAATGTATTCC
>JBALVP010000204.1:0-2221 GCA_036961395.1 Porticoccus sp. | reverse complement strand
CAAGCGAGGTTTTTCAACCTGCGGGCCAGATAAGGCAATCACTCGGCGAGTATCAAGACAACCGGTAGTGAACAGTACACCAATGGCAAGCACATCCTGATAACCCACAGACCAAACTGTCTTATGCTCACTGACCGGGTCAATAAAGTGGATATGAGTACCTACTAATCCGGCTGGATGAGGTCCTGAGAAGCTGTGAGACTGCACACCGTCCACATCACCCCCTGCAATCTGAGCATCAGCTGCTGAACTGTTGCCAGAAACACATAGGTGAACAGGTCCGTCAGTAAGATGCTTAAGAACCTTCAGGCCATTAGCAAAATCTTCTTCACGTTCAGCAATCACCAACGCGGGATCAGCCACCAAAGGATCAGTATCTATAGCTGTCACAAAAATAGAGCTAGGTGTATCTGATGCAGGTGCCGGTACTTTTGAGTACGGGCGGGCACGAAGGGCTGTCCAGAGACCGGAGTTAACCAAGTTCTCAACAACAGCTGCTCGATCTAGGCTAGCTAATTCGGTAGCGATATATTGTGAAAAATTCTCTTGGTCATTGCCTTCAACAGCAATCACCACAGATTGAAGTACGCGGCGTTCGCCGCGATTAATAGCTGAAATCACACCGGAGGCAGGCGCTGTATAGAGAACACCCTCGGTCTTCTTATCAGAGAACAGTAACTGACCCAGTTTAACTCTGTCGCCCTCTTTGACAGCCATTGTTGGTTTCATACCAACATAGTCAAAGCCGACAACGGCAACAGAATTTACGTCGGGCCCATCATGAATAACTTGCTCGGGTGTTCCCGAAACAGGTAAGTCCAATCCGCGACGGATCTTAATCATAGGTTATGCCTACTGACGCAGTTGAATTGATAATTGCTCTTAACGAGCTCCCAAAAAACATCGCTTATAAATACGTGCGATGAAAATTATTATTCCTAACGCATGAAAAGGCTTATTCACAGTGCCAAATGCAAAATTCGTCAGAATTTAAACCGGCGCGATTATAAAGGCCGAGGCCCTTTATTACCAGTACAGCTATTGTGGCAATTCGACCCTCATCCAGCGTTTCTTGACAAAGATCATCTTCTTATCACTAAAGAGCCCCGGTGTGTCGGGGCTCTTTAGTACTCATGTTAGTAATATGCGCAAAAATCAGGCTTTTGGATACATTGGCCAGGATACACCCACCAACTCTTCGAGGCAGCGAACCACCTGACAACTGTAACCAAATTCATTGTCATACCAGCAGTACAAAACAACACTGTCACCACTCACAATGGTTGCCTCAGAATCAAAAATACAGGCATGCCGTGAACCCACAAAATCAGTGGAAACTGCCTCGGTGGAAATGGTGTAATCAATTTGCTGCTGAAGATCTGAGTACAGGGACATCTTGCGCATATACTCATTGAGTGCATCACGATTTGTCTCAGCGCCCAACTGGAGATTGAGAATAGCCATAGACACATTCGGCGTTGGCACCCTAATCGCATTACCCGTTAACTTGCCTTCCAGCTCTGGTAATGCCTTGGCGACAGCTTTTGCAGCACCCGTTTCCGTCAACACCATATTCAATGCGGCACTACGGCCTCGACGGGAGCCTTTATGATAATTATCAATCAGGTTTTGATCATTGGTATAAGCATGAACGGTTTCCACATGACCCTTATCGATACCGTATTCATCTTGCAGCGCTTTCAATACCGGCACGATGGCATTAGTGGTGCAGGATGCTGCTGAAATAATTTTCGATTCTGGCGTGATTTCATGGTGGTTAATACCGTAAACAATGTTCGGTATATCGCCCTTGCCCGGCGCCGTAAGAATAACCTTGCTTGCACCAGGGCATTTCAGGTGCAGCCCCAAGCCATCTTCATCACGCCAAACACCGGTATTATCTATGATGATGGCATTACTAATACCGTGTTCTGTGTAATCAACCTCGGTAGGTGAGTTAGCGTAAATTACCTGAATGGGGTTGCCGTTACACACCAGAATATTCTGATCTTTCAGGACACGGATGGTCCCATCAAAAGCACCGTGAACAGAGTCACGACGCAAGAGACTGGCACGCTTGGCTAGGTCATCGATACTCTTACCTTTGCGGACCACAATGGCACGCAAACGAAGTAAATCGCCACCACCCGTTTTTTCAATCAACAACCTGGCTAACAGGCGGCCGATACGACCAAAGCCATACAACACAATATCCTGTGGC
>JBALVP010000203.1:0-2221 GCA_036961395.1 Porticoccus sp. | reverse complement strand
GCAAGTCTTGACAGTGTAGACCCTAAAGCACTGCGTGATACGGTAGACCAACTAAAGAATAAGTTGGGTTCTGCTGTGATATTGCTGGCTGTGCCGGGTGATGAAAAAGTTGCCTTGGTGGCTGGTGTCACCAGTGATACCACTGATCGAGTCAAGGCTGGTGAGCTGATGCAATTTGTCGCGGCACAGCTGGGCGGAAAAGGTGGCGGCCGACCCGATATGGCTCAAGGTGGTGGAACCGATGTTGCTGCATTACCCAGTGCTATTGATTCAGTGTTCGAATGGGTAGAACAAAAGCTTGGCAGTTAATCGTTGAAGGAATCCTTGCTCCTTGTCTTCACCCTTAACTTTGAGCGGCATTTAGTGTTTAATTGCCGGCCACTTTTCATCAGATTGGCGTCAGGTTTTTTCAGGCTGAAAAGCTGGAAAATTACACTGTAATAATCTACTTGAGTCTAGAGAGTTCATGAGTTTAATCGTTCAAAAATATGGTGGCACTTCGGTTGGAACTATCGATCGAATCGAAGCAGTTGCTGAAAAAGTAGCTGGTTTCCGTCACCGTGGCGATGATGTGGTTGTGGTCGTTTCTGCCATGAGTGGTGAAACCAATCGATTGATCGGGCTGGCAGGTGAGATTCATGATGAACCAAGTCCTCGAGAAATGGATGTATTGGTCTCCACTGGAGAGCAGGTAACCATTGCGTTGTTGAGCATGGCACTACAAAAACGTGGCTGCGACGCTCGCTCTTATACCGGCGGCCAGGTTCGAATTCTCACCGATAACTCACACTCCAAGGCTCGTATCCAGGATATTGATGCTCATCGTATGCAGGCAGACTTATCAGCAGGCAGCGTCGTCGTTGTTGCTGGTTTTCAGGGTGCTGATGAACAGGGCAATATCACCACATTGGGGCGCGGGGGTTCTGACACAACTGCTGTGGCACTGGCTGCTGCATTAGAAGCAGATGAATGTCAGATATATACTGATGTAGACGGCGTTTACACCACAGATCCTCGGATGGTCTCCGGTGCTCGTCGTCTGGATAAAATTACCTTTGAGGAGATGCTGGAAATGGCCAGCCAAGGCTCCAAGGTATTGCAAATTCGTGCCGTTGAGTTTGCAGGTAAATACAAGGTTCCACTAAGGGTGCTGTCCAGTTTTGAAGATGGCCCCGGTACATTGATTACACTTGAGGATGATGACGAGATGGAAAAACCGGTTGTTTCTGGTATCGCCTTTAACCGTGATGAGGCCAAGCTGACTATTCGTGGCATTCCTGATGTTCCTGGTATCGCCTCCAGAGTGTTGGGTGCCGTTGGTCGGGCAAATATCGAGGTAGATGTCATTGTTCAGAACGTGGCTCAGGACAACACGGCTTCGTTGACATTTACTGTTCACCGCAATGAACTGGCTAAGGCTAAAGATGTACTGAAAACAGTCGCTAAAGAGCTGGGTGCCACAATAGTTGAAGCGGATGCAGGTATTGCAAAATTAGCCCTAGTAGGTGTGGGAATGCGATCCCATGCGGGTGTAGCCGCGACCATGTTTGAAGCTTTGGCCAATGACAATATTAATATTCAGATGATTAGCACGTCAGAGATCAAAATTACCGTTGTGATCGAGGAACGGTACCTGGAACTGGCTGTGAGAGCTCTTCACAGTGCTTTTGATCTAGAGCAATGCGATAAGTCAGAGTGAGAGAACTCTACTATATACCCTGATATGGAATGATTGGTATAGTTCGCCGGTATGGTTCGGTGTCAATTTTCATCGGTCTGTGCTGGCTTGGCTATACTAAAATAATAAACGCTAGGGAAAAATAGGACATCAGTGTTATCACTGATAATTTGGCAGTATATAGGAGTTCTATCATGTTAATTCTCACACGTCGTGTTGGAGAAGCCTTGATTATTGGTGACGATGTTACTGTTACCGTATTAGGGGTTAAAGGAAATCAAGTTCGTATCGGTATAGATGCACCGAAAGATATTTCAGTTCACCGGGAAGAAATCTATCAGCGGATTCAGCAGGAGAATGAAGGGGAGGAGAATGAAGGGCAGGAGTAGCTCTTATCCACTTTGATTTTTCAGATGATATGTTATTATGCCGCCTCATTTTTTGGCAGTGACAGAAAGGTGTTGTCCGAGAATATTTAAGCTGATTAATGATTTGGTGAGGTGGCCGAGCGGCTGAAGGCGCTCCCCTGCTAAGGGAGTATAG
>JBALVP010000202.1:0-2239 GCA_036961395.1 Porticoccus sp. | reverse complement strand
GGCACATTGAAGGCAATATCTATTCCAGCCATCATGTCGAACTGGCAGATAAGGCCGTGGTCGAAGGTAATCTACACTATGTATTAATTGAGATTGAGAAGGGTGCCCAAGTAAATGGCGGCTTTGTCCATCAAGCCACGGAAGAACCGAGTAATGTGGTGCCGTTAGAAAATACGGCAGACTCTAGCCAGGAGGCACCTAGTTTATGATAGAATACTTGACTGGAATGCTTGGGTATTAGTCCTGTCGTGCATTCTTAATGGTTTTGTCAGGAGTACTCATGTCAGGTATCGAAACATTTACACCGATGCCGCTGTATATTTCGGAAAATGCAGTAGCGAAGGTAAGAAGTCTGGTTGAAGAAGAAGGTAATTCAGACTTAAAGCTGCGGGTATTTGTTACCGGTGGCGGTTGTTCAGGTTTTCAGTACGGCTTCAGCTTCGATGAGTTGGTAGCTGAGGACGATACGATTGTTGAGAAAGGCGGTGTGTCTGTATTGGCAGACCCGCTGAGTTTCCAGTATTTGAATGGATCAACGGTTGACTATGAAGAAGGGCTTCAAGGTTCACGTTTTACTATTACCAACCCCAATGCGACGACGACCTGTGGTTGCGGTTCATCCTTTTCGGTGTGACCTTTGAGTCTCCGGCGGACGTTAAACGTATTGGCTCTGTTGGCGACGCTAGGCTGGACCTACTGGGTCATGGCGGGTGGGGATCTGTTGCCCATAAATGGGCTCGTTCAGACGGAAGTGCAGCCCCCCGGTTATTTGGGTCGTATTGAATTGAACAACCCTGACGGGGTGGCCGCCGCACTGCGTCGGGCTGAAAGTTTTTATCACCGCGAGGGAATGCGTGAGGAAGAAATACCACCTCTAGTACTGGTTATTCATGGTTCAGAAGTGGGCATCTTTTTTAAAGAAAATTATTCGCAATATAAGCCCATAGTTGATCTTGCCGCCAAGCTGGCAGCTTTCCAGGTCATTGATATAAGAGTCTGTGAGGCTTCAGCTCAAATTATGGGGCTTGATATCAAAACACGATTCCCTTTCGTGGGCACTGTACCCTACGGCCCAGCTGAGATAACCAGACTGATTGAGGTCGAGAAATACATTTATTTCTAGAGCATGATTGGTCGTCGAAAGTCTTCGGCAGTCCTTCTTTCTTGCGTACTACCTTCCACCTAAATTTACAGTTGTTGATGCACGCTGCTTGCCTAAGCAGGGTAGATCGCGCCCAATATTGAGCCTTTTGAGGCACCCGTTACCGTCGGTGCGTTGCCTGGCTTTCCTTCGAGCGTCTGCTTTGCCAGCCAGGCAAAGGCCACAGCTTCCACCCACTCGGGCGCGAGACCCAGTTGTTCAGTACTGGCAATCAGCGTTGGATGCAGCAAGGTTTCCAGTCGTTGCATAAGAGCTGTGTTGTAGGCGCCGCCACCACAGAAAAACACTTCTCGTACCAAAGGTGTCTGTGATCTCAGTGCTTCTGAAATAGTGTGAGCTGTAAATTCAAGTAATGTGGCTTGTACGTCGACAGTGCTAACTTCGGGTAACCGCTCGAGATAGCCTGTTAGCCAAGAAAGGTTAAATAGCTCTGGTCCGGTGCTTTTGGGCGCTAGCTGGGACAGGTAGGGTGTTTTCAGCATTTGCTGTAGAAGGACGTCAATGACCTGCCCCTGTGCAGCCCAGTGACCATTCTTGTCGAAAGGTTGGCCAAGGTTTTGATTGACCCAGCTATCCATTAATCCATTGCCCGGTCCCGTGTCATAGCCCAATAGCGATGAGGGTGCATCATCACCTGGTAGCAGGGTGATATTGGCCATGCCGCCTATATTGATGATGGCTCTGGGGAAGCCCGATTTTTCGAAAACAGCTTGATGAAAAGCGGGCACTAATGGCGCGCCGTGACCACCGAGGGCAATATCGCGACGGCGAAAATCTGCGACGGTGGTAATGCCGGTTAGTTGAGCAATAGTGTTGGGGTCGCCTATTTGCAAGCTATAGGCGTGCTCACCGCTGTTATCTGGTGGGAAGTGGCGAATGGTCTGGCCGTGGCTGCCAATCGCGGTGATGTCTACTGCCGAAAGGTTTTGCTGAGCCATCAGTTCATTGGCAGCCTGGGCAAAGCGCAAGCCCAATTCACGATCCAGCTGGCCCATGCGGTGTATTTCATTCTCGCCACGAGAGGCCAATGCATGGATTTCTGGTTTGAGTGTTCGAATATCCGCTGAGTGTGTGGCG
>JBALVP010000201.1:0-2262 GCA_036961395.1 Porticoccus sp. | reverse complement strand
CAGGTTTTATAAAGACGCAAATAATAGCTGTCATAGCGAGACAGATGTAACCTCAAAGTAACCCTGATAATAAAAAGCCCCATAAACGAATTCGCTTATGGGGCTTTAAATAACAACAGCAGCTAGGTTATAGCCTACTCAATCGATCTAGCTTGTTGAGAACAATTAACCATTGCCCAACAACCCATTGAGGGTAGCACTGGGACGCATGGCTTTTTCCACTTTAGCGGCGTCTGGCTGGTAGTACCCACCCATATCCACGGCATCACCTTGAGCATCATTGAGTTCATCAATGATTTTTTTCTCATTATCGCCCAGATCCTGAGCCAACTTGGCGAACGAAGTTTGAAGGTCAGTATCTTCTGTTTGCTTCGCCAGTGCCTGCGCCCAATAGAGCGCCAGATAAAAGTGACTGCCTCGGTTATCGAGCTCCTTAACCTTACGTGAAGGTGACTTGCCAACCTCCAAGAATTTACCCGTGGCTTGGTCCAGTGTAGTAGCCAAAATCTGTGCTTTTGGATTCCCTGTTTTTGCTGCAATATCTTCCAGCGAAACTGCTAGCGCCAAGAACTCACCCAGTGAGTCCCAACGCAAATGGCCCTCTTCTGCAAATTGTTGGACATGTTTGGGAGCTGAACCACCAGCTCCGGTCTCAAATAGTCCACCACCGGCCATCAACGGCACAATGGACAGCATTTTTGCACTGGTACCCAGTTCCAGAATAGGGAACAAATCTGTCAGGTAATCACGCAATACATTACCTGTGACAGAGATCGTATCTTTACCATGTCTCAAACGCTCCATGGTGTAACGAATCGCTCTATCGGGTGACAGAATAAGAATTCTGAGTCCTTCGGTGTCATGATCTTTCAGGTATTTTTCAACCTTTTTGATCATCTGAGCATCATGACCACGTTTCTCATCTAACCAAAAGATTGCAGGCATCCCACTTGCCCTAGCCCGTGTAACAGCCAATTTTACCCAATCTTGAATTGGGGCATCCTTGGCTTGGCACATACGCCAGACATCATCCACTTCAACACCTTCATGTTGAAGAAGAACGTCACCATTTTGATTAACAATACGCATAGTTCCATCAGCTGGAACCTCAAAGGTTTTATCGTGAGAGCCGTACTCTTCTGCTTTTTGCGCCATCAAACCTACATTTGGAACAGTACCCATTTTTGTCGGGTCAAATGCATCGTGGTGCTTACAGAAGTTGATCACTTCTTGGTAAATCGTGGCATAACAGCTATCAGGGATAACCGCTTTAGTGTCTTTAAGCTTACCGTGGGCATTCCACATCATGCCGCCACTTCGAATCATGGCTGGCATGGAAGCATCGACAATCACATCGCTTGGCACATGCAGGTTGGTAATACCCTTGTCTGAGTCAACCATCGCCATTTCAGGGCGTGTTTCATAACAACGACGGAAGTCGCTTTCAACCTCTACGCGTTGTGAATAGGGCAGCTTATCAATTTTTCTCAATACACTACCGATACCGTCGTTTGGATTAACATCCAGCTCTTTTAATATTTCAGCATATTTTTCAAAAGCATCTTTATAATAAACCGTCACTGCGTGACCAAAAATGATCGGGTCAGAAACCTTCATCATGGTCGCCTTCAAATGCAGTGAGAACAGCATGTTGGCTTTTCGAGCCCCTTCCATCTCTTCATCTAGAAACTTACGTAGGGCTTTAGTGCTCATATACATAGCACTAATGAGCTCACCGTCCTGCACGGCAATGTTTTCTTTCAGAACCGTTACCTTGCCACCCTTCTCTACTAATTCAATATTGAGGGTGTCGGCTTTATCCATCGTGGTCGCAATATCACTGTGATAAAAATCACCACCGCGCATATGAGCAACGTGTGTTCTGGACGACTGGCTCCACTTCCCCATGGAATGTGGGTGGTTACGAGCATATTGCTTCACTGCCGCAGGGGCACGTCGATCAGAGTTACCCTCACGTAAAACCGGATTTACTGCACTTCCCAATACGGTTGAAAACCGTGTTTTGATTGCTTCTTCTTCGGCATTTTTTGGTGTTTCAGGATATGCAGGGATATCGAAACCATGGGACTGTAACTCGGCAATAACTTCAATTAGCTGTGGAATAGATGCACTAACATTCGGCAGCTTGATAATATTGGCATTAGGGCTCTGAGTCAGCTCACCCAACTCCTTAAGCGTATCTGGTACTTTTTGATCATCAGTCAGATTTTCAGGGAAGATCGCAATAATTCGTGCTGCGAG
>JBALVP010000200.1:0-2264 GCA_036961395.1 Porticoccus sp. | reverse complement strand
GGGACACAGGCTGCCTTGGCTGTCTGATGCCAATGCCGACAGTCCTCTAAGTTACCGTAATAGGGCGTCAGGTCATAACCACCCCCAAACCACCATACTGGTTCTTCGCCCGGCTTTTCTGCAATGAAAAACCGAACATTGGCATGTGACGTGGGTACGTAGGGATTTTCTGGATGCATCACTAGGGAAACACCCATCGCTTCAAAGGAACGTCCTGCTAACTCCGGGCGTGCTGCGGTGGCGGAAGGCGGTAACTGTGTGCCATGCACATGAGAGAAATTAACCCCCCCTTTTTCAAAAACACCGCCCCCGGTGATGACTCGGCTTCGCCCACCACCGCCTTCTTTGCGAACCCAGCTGTCTTCCTCAAAAGACGCCTGACCATCTTCAGCCTGCAAACCATGACAAATACTATCCTGTAAATTCAGTAGATAGGCTTTTACCGCCTGTTTATCGGTCATTATTAACACCTGTTGAGGAAAATTTTAGGCCTTCACGAATAAAACTAACCTGAACGCATCAACCTAAACGTATCGTTTCGCCAGTGATTAAATGCTTGATTGGTGTTGGCTTATTACTTTTTCCCAACAACCCCGGCACCAGATAATCAAGTTTGTCACGAAAGTATAACTTTACTTTCAAAACACTTTTAGCGGGCGGCAAGCCATGAGGATTCGCAGAGGTGGATACTAATGGCCCACCAAATTTATGACACAACGCCGCAGCAACAGGGTGATCGGTTACCCGAAGTGCCAATGTATCCCGGCCACCCGTAACCCAAGGGGGTGCCACATGGTTGTTAGGCACCAGCCAGGTTTGAACGCCCGGCCAGCTAGCGTCTAACTGGTCCCTGTATTTTGGTAATAAACCCTCTAAGAAGGGCTGAAACTGATGAATAGATGCGGCGATAAGAATAAGGCCCATTCCTCGGCCTCGATGCTTCATCGCCAATATTCGTTCAACCGCTGTTGCGCAAAAGGGGTCACAACCCAGTCCCCAAACAGCTTCCGTGGGATAAGCTACAACGCCGCCGCTGTTTAATACAGCAGCGGCTTGGGCAATATGTTGATGAGTATAGTGAGGGTAGCTCATAACGGTTATATTCAGCCGTTATTCAGCTTCTCTTGCAGAGCGGCATCTTTCTCAAGAATGATACGAGCATTGTCAGCACGCTCATCCAGTAGCTTCTGATGCAATTGGGGGTCTGATACACCCAGAATTTGCGTTGCCAGGTAGGCCGCATTTTTTGCTCCAGCCTTTCCAATTGCTACCGTAGCCACTGGAATTCCGCCAGGCATTTGAACCGTAGAAAGTAATGCGTCAAGGCCATCCAGAGAAGCATTGATCGGCACACCAATTACAGGTCTCAGCGTGTTGGCTGAAACGGCGCCTGCCAAGTGAGCCGCCATACCGGCAGCACAAATAAATGCTGCGCATCCCCGAGCATCAGCATCTTGAACATAACTATGCGTCGCTTCAGGCGTACGGTGCGCTGACAGAACCTTTACTTCAAAAGGCACATCGAATTTCTTCAAAATCTCGAAACTGGCTTCCATCACAGGAAGGTCTGAATCAGAGCCCATTAATATCGCGATAAAGGGTTTACCCATTGTTTCGTCCCCCCAGAAAAACAGGGCAGGCTACCCGAATAATCTATCTATAGCAATAATTTACATCAGCCGATGATATCGGCCATTACTACTTTCAATCGCCCCTTCGAGCTCTAGCAATATCAGCTGATGGTTGAGTGTGGCAATTGGCAGCCCTGTTCTTTCCACCAAAGTATCAATATCTACCGGGTCGAACCCCAAGGCTTCAAGGAGCGGCCCATTTTTGCCGCCATTAATCTTTTGTTTGCTGAACTCCATTTCCGTATAGGCCAACATCCCTCCTAACTGCTCAACAATGTCCTGAGCTGACTCCACTAGAGTTGCCCCCTGCTTTAGCAGATGATGACTGCCTTTGCTCAGCACATTATGAATAGAACCAGGAACAGCAAAGACTTCTCGACCCTGCTCCATAGCATATCTGGCCGTAATTAAAGAGCCGCTCCTGATGGCCGCTTCTACCACCATAGTACCGAGACTTAGGCCGCTGATGACACGGTTTCGCCGGGGAAAATTAGCGGGAAGAGGAGGTGTGCCAGGTAGAAATTCGCTGATAATGGCACCGCTGTTATCAAGAATCTGCTGATATAGCTCATGATGTTGTCTTGGGTAAACCACATCTAGCCCAGTGCCAAGTACTGCAACCGTTTTACCCAT
>JBALVP010000001.1:0-88533 GCA_036961395.1 Porticoccus sp. | reverse complement strand
CTAATAAGCCGCCCAATAGGCCATAGATAATCACTAACAGGTGGAGAATGACCACCGCATCTGCCAACCATTGATAAATCGTGGTTATGTCCTCTTTGTTTTCACTTCAAATGTTTTCCCAGTCCAGCATCGCTTGCTTGCGTGATACTCCCCAACGATAACCACCTAGAGAGCCATCTCGACGAATCACTCGGTGACAGGGAATTAACCAGGCAATGGGATTTGCGCCCACGGCATTAGCGACAGCCCGAGCTGACGTTGGCCGACCAATAGCATTAGCTATATCAGTGTAGGTCGTGACAGTGCCGCTTGGAATATTTAAAAGTGCCTGCCAGACTTCACATTGAAAACTTGTACCCGCGGGCTGCAAAGCCAGTGGTTTTTTTCGCTCTCTCTGGAACATCTCTCGGGCAATTTCTGTGGCACCGACATCATCTCGGTGACACTCAACAGCTTGATTATCTATACCCCAGCCTTGAACTGGATCACCGCCCTCCCCATCCTCAAACATTAGATGGTTGATACTTTCAGCCGTCCAGGAAACCCACATTTTGCCAAAGGATGATTCCGCACAACCATAGCGATAGCTCGCCTCTTTATTATCTGGAAAGCATTTGATGAGCACTGTATTTTCAGCAGAAAGTGCTGCCTTGGAACCCTGCTTGGCGCATTGATAACCGGTGGGCATAACAAGCTCCGTCGTGATCTAGTACCAGTCTAATACTCACAGAGAAAAAGACCAGTAGTGTGAAGCCACACTACCTACCTCGCGAGTTAAACCGCATAGCGCTATAGTTAAAAATACGTACTTATATACCGATACATTTTATGAGGTGTACCACTATGTCAGATCCTCCCTTACGCATCCTGGTCATCGGTTCCGTTACCATCGATAACATCGCCGTGATAGGAACACAGGATATTGACCGAGTCACGCTTCACAACGGAGAAAAGTCTTACCTATTGCTTGAACAGGGCCGAAAGATAGATGCTGAAAACATATCGAACCATGTGGGCGGTGGCGCCGCCAATGTGGCTGTTTCAATGGCTCGACAAGGGTTTGATGTTGATATTTTGGCCTTGGTTGGCGATGACCACAATGGTGAAACTATTCGGTATAAATTGAACAATGAAGGTGTTGGGCTAGATTATTTCATCACCGACCCACATTCAGGAACGGACAGCTCTATCCTGATTTATTCCCACGACCAAAATGCAGCTATTTTTACCAATAGAGGCGCCAATACCTATCTGTCAACCTATCTGGATAAGGTTGATTTTTCGAACTATCACCTCGTGTATATTGGCTGTCTCTCTGGTAGTTCTTATGAATGCTTTCCAGTAATTGTTCGCCAAGCGAAGGCTGCAGGTTGCTATGTGGCGACCAACCCTGGCATCGACCAATGGACTGATCATATTGAGAAGTTTCTCAGTGTTGCTGAAAAAATTGATTACCTGTCACTCAACAAAGAGGAAACTATTGCTCTGCTTTCCCAGCTAGCCCTGAGTAAAAAGCACACCGCTGACATTCTGTTAACACCCATTAAGAAGTCTGGGGTAGAGGTCATACCGCCTTTACTAGAATCGGGGCTTCATGTGGGTGGGCGAATGATTCCACTGAGGAAGGCAATCTCTACTATCTCTCATATAGGGCCCACCTATTTTTCACTGACAGATGCAATGGAAGGAGCGTATCTATTTGATGGTAAGGCACTATTATATTGCCCATCAGTAGATGTCACTTCCTGGGGTACAGCCGGAGCGGGAGATGCCTTTGCTTCTACTATTGTCGCTCAACTGATCAAGGGCCACGATCCAGAAAGGGCGCTTTCGGCGGCCACACAAAATGCCGCTAGTGTTGTTGAATATGTCGACACCCAAACAGGATTGCTGACATCAGACCAAATTGACCGGCTGGCTGAGAACAATATACTCAGCAATCATGTGCTACTTTTGGGTCAACAAAAATATATCGGGTAACCACACGTTTAGTAGCGCAACAGGTAACAGAATATTTATACATAAAAAAAGCCCGCTTAGCGGGCTTTTTAGATCGGTCAATTGGATCATCTCCATGTATCAATCATTATCGATTTAGGCGGGTTTCAATGAGCTGATCGACGACCGAGGGGTCAGCCAGTGTTGATGTATCACCAAGGTTCTCCAATTCATTGGCGGCAATCTTACGCAAAATACGTCGCATGATTTTACCTGACCGTGTTTTAGGTAGCCCTGGCGCCCAGTGAATCAAATCTGGTTTTGCGATGTGGCCAATTTCTTCCGCGCACAGACCAACCAATTCTTTACGCAACTCATCTGAAGGCTCCAGACCCGTCATCAGTGTCACATAGGCGTAGATCCCCTGCCCTTTAATATCATGGGGGCATCCCACCACAGCTGCCTCAGCCACACTGGGGTGAAGTACTAGAGCACTTTCTATTTCAGCGGTACCCATACGGTGACCTGAGACGTTCAGTACGTCATCTACTCGCCCGGTAATCCAATAGTGACCATCTTCATCGCGACGAGCACCATCACCGGTAAAGTAGTACCCAGGAAATGCCGAGAAATAGGTTTCTTTAAAACGGTCTGGATCACCATACACACCACGAATTTGGGATGGCCATGATGACTTAATCGCCAGGTTGCCCTCTCCTGGCCCCTCTATAATATTACCGTCACCGTCCAGTAATACGGGTTCAACACCAAAAAATGGCACGGTGGCACAACCGGGTTTCATGTCGATAGCACCAGGAAGCGGTGTCAACATATGAGCACCCGTTTCTGTCTGCCACCAGGTGTCGACGATGGGGCACTTGGCATCACCAACAACTCGGAAATACCACTCCCATGCTTCGGGATTAATGGGCTCACCTACTGTGCCCAACAATCGCAGCGAACTGCGGTTGGTTTTGGTGACAAAATCGTCGCCAAAACTCATCAATGCACGTATGGCAGTGGGTGCGGTATAAAAAATATTGACCTTGTGCTTATCAATGACCTGCCAGAAACGAGAAGCATCGGGATAAGTGGGTACACCTTCGAACATTAGGGTAATGGCACCATTACAAAGAGGGCCATACACAATATAGCTATGACCGGTCACCCAGCCCACATCGGCAGTACACCAATAAACATCTCCCTCTTTGTAATCAAACACATACTTGTGTGTCATGGCTGTCTGTAACAGGTAACCCGCGGTGGTATGCAGGACACCCTTTGGCATACCCGTAGACCCCGAGGTGTAGAGAATAAACAACGGGTCTTCCGCATCCATTATCTCTGGTTCACAGTAATCACTGGCATCATCTACTGTCTCGCCGTACCAAATATCACGGCCTTCCTGCCAATTAATTTTTCCGCCAGTATGCTTAACGACCAGGCAGGTGTGGACATTGGGGCAGCTCTTTAGTGCCTCATCCGTGTTGGCTTTAAGGTGAATGGCCTTACTACCTCTTAACCCTTCATCAGCGGTGATCAATGTCTGGCAATCGGAATCAAGAATACGGTCTTTTAATGCCTCGGGAGAAAAGCCACCAAATACCACTGAGTGAACAGCACCAAGCCGCGCGCAGGCCAACATGGCATACGCGGCCTCAGGAATCATCGGCATGTAGATACACACTCTATCGCCCTTTTTGACGCCTCGAGCTTTCAATACATTGGCCAGTTTATTCACCTGTTCGCTCAACTGGTTATAGGTAATATTGCTGCTAACTGAAGGGTCATCACCCTCCCAGATAATGGCTGTTTGATCACCGCGTGTCGCAAGATGGCGGTCAATACAATTCACGGTAACATTCAGCTTCCCGCCAGTGAACCAACTGGCTTCGCCGGTACTAAAATCAAAGCTGCTAACGTTATTCCAGGGTTGCTCCCAGTCGATAAATTTTTCTGCTTGCTCTGACCAAAAATTATCAGCTTCTTCTATCGAGCGGCGGTACATCTCCTGGTAGGTGTCTGAATTAATATGCGCGTCTTTGGCAAAACTCTCGGGAACTGGGTAAACCTGTGCTTGAGCCATATGAGCCTCTTTTATATCGCGTTATTTTCTATTTTCAAAAATTACTTTGTTCAGACTAATTTAAATTAAGGCTAGCATCTACCCGACCTTTGTATAAGTAAGCTCTTCACCTATCAGACTGAATCACCTTTTCTTTCCTAGTGCTTGTAAAGTCTAGCTAGGCAATAGAATTTTTCGTAGTGCCGAAGGGTGAGAGCCAAATCTATAACGTATTTGGGCCAGGAATAATTCCGCTGTGGCCACAGCGTCAATCAGGGCGTTATGTGCTGAGTAATCCGGTAAGTTATACCGCTTACGACAGTCGCCAAGACGCAAACTCTCCGCACCCCGATGGACACCTGTCCGTTCTAGACGTTGATCTTCAAGGTCCATGGTATCCACCACAGATACCAGCAAAGCATTATCATAAAGCACCTTACAAGCCTGCTGAAGAAAAGCCAGATCAAGCTGGGCGCAATGCAACAACAACACTTTCCCTCGCAAAGCCTCAAGTAATAACCCCATAGCCACTGATAATGGCGTGGCTTTGTCCAGATCCCTGTCATGAATGCCGTGGATAACGGCACTCTGCCCCACCCCCAGGTCACTATTGATATAGATATGCCGAGCCCCACTGACCACCACTTTCTGCTCTACTATTGGTACAAAACCAATACTAAGAATATGATCTGACAAGGCGTTAAGCCCTGTCATTTCCAGATCAACTGCCAAGTATTCAACCTGTCGATAATCTGCATTACGTGAAGGGAAGTCTGACTGTAAATAATGACGCATAACCGGGTTATGACAACAGCGAAGGTAACGCTTTTGCGTGTACTTGAATACCCAGTCAGTACCCCGAAAAAACATCATCACATAAGCCCACGGGTAAATTTAACCCGGAGTGCTGACTGGGCATCAGCCACAACGGCAAATGCATCTTTTAACTGGTGCCGGGACAGCGAGGAGAGTGTTAATGGGTCAAGGTGATTATCGGGTACTTGCCCCTCTTTCAGCCGCTCACCCTGATGCTCCAAACGCAACCGTGAAATAAATTCATGAGCATCAATCAGGTTGCGGGAATCTTTGAGTGTCAGTAACTTACGGGAAACAACCTCCTTCAAGCGATCCAGAGTATGTACCTGCTCGGTACCAATCGACAACGCATAAATTCGGGCAATATCGTTGAGTGGCATAATGCCCCGGAGCTTCATATCAAAAGTATTTTTGTGCTCTCCACTGCGCCCCACCACAAAATTTTTGAAGAACCCCATAGGCGGCGTTAGTTTCAATGCATTCGCCGTGAGGTTAGCAAGAAAAATCTCATTACCACTGGCCGCCTCACACACTGTTTTCTGTAGATCATTAAATAATGTTTGATCACCGTAGATACAACGCATATCAAAAAAGATACTGGCATGCATTAAGGCCTTGGGTGAAGGTTGATTAATCCAGCGGAGAAACTGTTTCTTCCAATTCACTAATGGCTGTCGCCAAGTATCGGTCGTAGCCATAACGCCGCCGGGGCAATAACAATAACCACAGACATCCAGACCGTCATTCACATAGGTAGCCAGTGCCTTAAAATAGCGATCGTCATCATTCGTCATGGCATCGCTGACTAACAGGCCATTATCTTGATCAGATATGGCCGTCTGGTCCTGTC
The DNA here is from genome assembly GCA_036961395.1 of Porticoccus sp. Classification (GTDB taxonomy): domain Bacteria; phylum Pseudomonadota; class Gammaproteobacteria; order Pseudomonadales; family Porticoccaceae; genus Porticoccus. The sequence continues at coordinate 82,864 of JBALVP010000001.1, read as the reverse complement.
GACCTTGCGACCCAAATGCCAGCCAGGAAAAAGGTACTGGAGGCGCACCCAACTGTTCTATTCCTTGCTTGATCAATTGACGGGTGAGGGCATCGGTCACGGTGGTTAGTAACCTGCCTATTTGATCGGCACTCGCCTCCGCACGAACCAGGCTCCTTAATAATTCCGGAATATCTCTGGAAATCGTTTGCAATCCGCCCACTGTCTCCTGACGGCCAATTTCACCAATCAGAAACACTGGGTCAGATTTTTGTGACTTCACTAAATCGGTGGCTGTTAACATCGATACCGGCTGACCATCATCGGTGATCGGCAGATGATGAATATTATGCTCCGTCATCATCAACATTGCCTCAAATACCAAGCTTTCGGGAGATACACTGATCGTGTCCCCCGTCATCACCTCCGACAATAGGGTATCCGTTCCTCGGCCCTCAGCCAGTACCCGGGCGCGCAAATCCCTATCAGTCACCAGACCACAGAGTTGATGGCTATCATCAACTACCATGACCGATGAGACCCGCTCATCCGTCATGCGTTTCGCGACTTCTTCAACTGTTTCATCAGGTTTAGCCGTCACCGCTCGTCCTGAGCACAGGTCAATCACTCGAAGGGTTAACTGGTAATTTTTCTCACGAAATCGAACAGCATGTTGCAGCCGTTTGGCATGAGCCTGATTAAAAAATCGATCAAATGGTCGACTGGCAGAACGCAGCTGCTGAAAGGTGTCCTCATCGAGCTGATACAACAACCCATCCTCGATCACCACTAGTCTGTTCGTAATAGCACCCCCGGTTAACAGCGAGGGGTAACCAAAATACCCACCGGGTTCTACGCGATCCAGTAGCTGTCCTTCGTTATCTCTTACTTCAAAGGCGCCACTGCGAACCACATAAAGTCGAGGGTTGGAATAATCGAGAATATCCGTCGTATCTCCGGCTCGATAATAGGCAATTTGTACCCGGGTCGAGGCGTGTGTTAACTGAGCCTCAGATAACTGGTCAAACGGCGTGTTCTGGGAGAGAAAATCCCTGACTGCAGACACTTCCACACTGATCGTCATGTTTTATCTACCCTGTGTAACTAATAAATCAGAACAATACATACGGACAACCTATACATCCTACTCTAAAGGTAGCTCGTCCCTATGACACACTGCAATTAGGCGAAGGTAGAAGACTGGTTTTACCCCGACTTGCCTCTATAGTGAATAAGCTGGTTAAAAATAAAGCATGGATAATAATAAAGTATCGTTAAAAAAAAGGCCGCCCAAAGGGCGGCCGACTGCTAGAAGGATAAATACTTAGTTGTTAATGCCCTTGGGCTTCTCCCGAACCTTTGGGATAGCGCAGGCTTTCCACCAGTTCTTTAATATGATCAGGTGCTTCACCCGTCATTTTCTGTACTGCGAAGGCCACCACAAAGTTAACAACCATACCCAGAGTACCAATACCCTCTGGTGAAATTCCAAACCACCAGTTCTCTGGCATATTCGCACCAGGATTGATGAACTTGAAGTAAATGATATAAGAGGTTGTGAATCCTATACCAGACAACATACCGGCAATAGCGCCCTCTTTATTCATCTTTTTGTAGAAGATACCTAAAATAATGGCCGGGAAGAAACTCGACGCTGCCAGGCCAAAGGCAAACGCCACCACTTGCGCCACAAAGCCCGGCGGATTGATGCCGAGGTAGGCGGCCACCGCAATACCACATCCCGCAGCAATACGTGCGTACATGAGCTCCTGTTTATCGCTAATATTAGGCATCAAATTCCGTTTCAGTAGATCGTGAGAGATCGACGTAGAGATTACCAACAGTAATCCTGCTGATGTAGACAATGCCGCAGCAACGCCACCCGCTGCCACTAGGGCAATCACCCAGGCAGGCAAGTTAGCAATTTCAGGGTTGGCCATCACTATGATGTCACGATCGATGTTCATCTCATTGCGATCATCACCGGAGTAAAACATCCGGCCATCTTCGTTTTTATCTTCCCATGTAATCAGTCCGGTTTTTTCCCAGTTACTGATCCAGCTGGGCGCACTTGCATGTGCCACACCCATACTATCTGGGCCATTAATAGTCTCAATCATATTCACCCGGGCAAAAGCAGCAACCGCAGGTGCTGTAGTATAGAGAATGGCAATAAAGACCAGAGCCCAACCCGCAGAACGACGCGCGTCTGCTACTTTTGGCACGGTGAAAAAACGCACGATTACATGGGGTAGTCCAGCGGTACCGACCATCAAAGCAAAGGTGATAAAGAACACATCAATCATGCTCTTGGTCCCCGATGTATAAGCTGTAAATCCGAGTTCTGCCGAGAGCCCATCCAACTTCTCGAGCAAGTAAGTGCCCGAGCCATCGGCCAAGGTATCACCAAAGCCCAGTTGTGGTACTGGGTTGCCCGTAACCAGAATAGAGATAAATACAGCAGGTACCAGGTAGGCGAAAATGAGCACGCAGTACTGAGCAACCTGAGTATAGGTAATACCTTTCATTCCACCGAGTACGGCATAGAAGAACACCACACACATACCGAGTAAAACGCCAGTAACAATATCCACTTCCAGGAAACGCGAGAACACGACACCTACACCGCGCATCTGACCCGCTACATATGTAAATGAGATGAAGATAGCGCAGATAACAGCGACGGTTCGTGCTGTCTGGGAGTAATAACGGTCACCGATAAAATCCGGTACTGTAAACTTACCGAATTTTCGCAGGTAAGGTGCTAGGCAAAGTGCCAGTAACACATAACCGCCGGTCCAGCCCATGAGGTAAACACCTCCGTCATACCCCATAAACGAGATTAACCCCGCCATAGAGATAAACGATGCTGCCGACATCCAGTCTGCTGCGGTAGCCATACCATTAGCCACTGGATGAATACCACCTCCAGCTACATAGAACTCCTTGGTAGTGCCAGCACGCGCCCAAATGGCAATGCCAATATAGAGTGCGAAGGACAGGCCAACGAGTAGAAAAGTCCAAGTTTGAATATCCATGATGATACCCCTCAGTCGTCTTCGTGAACGTCGTATTTGCGGTCAAGTGCTTTCATTTTTGCCACATAGACAAAAATCAGCGCCACAAATACATACATGGAACCTTGCTGGGCAAACCAGAAGCCGAGCTTGAAGCCAAACAGTGGAATACTGTTCAGCGGCTCAACCAGCAGAATGCCAAACCCGAATGAAACGGCAAACCAAATGACTAGGAGGGTCACCAGCAGACGCAGGTTCTCCTTCCAGTAGTCCTTGGCATGCTCATCAGTTTGGAAGCTCATAATATTTACTCCAGTTGTTATACTTTAAATTCTGGACTGTTATAAAAACCAACGTTGTCTAAAATACATATTTTCCGGTGAACTGAAGTCTTCTCAAATCACCGTCATCACCATTTTCTAACTCGCGTTCTGCCTTGATTAATTCCACACCAAATGACAGTTTTTCGGTGGGGGAATAAAACAGATTGAGTGCGACGTTGTTCACTTCTTTCGTATTGGTGTCAGATATCTCATCAGGATTGTCAGCACTGCTCATGGCATAGGTTATTGTGCTACGAAACTTTGGTGACCAGAGGTGACGATAGGCGACAAATCCACCCGTCAGTTTTATCAAATCTAAATCACCATCATCTTCCACTGCCGCATCTCTAAATGCCTGAAGTCCTACATAACGTCCAAGATGACCGTGGTTAAACTGGAGCTTAATGTCATCACCATTATCAAATACATATTTACCCGACAGGCTGGTGCCAAACCCATATTCATCTTCATTCTCAGTACCCGTGTCATAGGTAATTTGTCGACCTATTGCTGCCACGTTATAAATGAAATCCCCTACAGATCCGTCGTAGCGAACCACTACATCAGGAACACTATTGTCATCGAAGTTGTTTCCTTCAATACCACCGCCTCCATCAAAGATACTGGTTGAAGGGTTTTCTAGTGCCAAATGAATTTGGCCGCCGTGTTCAAGCTTATGACTCCACCGAACCTGAGCCTGACGATTAAAGACGACACCAGATGTAGGACCAATGAAATCCACCGTTTCAGGTAATACCGCAGTACTCATGAAGGTACTCCAGCTTTGTCCAAATAGAAGTGATGAATCAGCCTCATAATCCCAGGCCACATAGGCATGACGGATGCGGGAATGTTCTGAATTTGAAATACGCTCATCGCCATCGGCAGTCAACATATCCAACTCAATGTGCGTACGAATATTACCCATATCAGTCGGTGTTAAAGTTTTGAACCAGAAGCGGGAGGTTTTTACTGATGTATCAAATCGAGCGTCGCCATCCTCACCCCCTACAGGTATTGTTGACGGTACCAAGATATCGTCACCAATTTCGGCAAGTGCACGTTCACCATCAGAGTAATCACTCTGCATTGCATCTACCTTAACAAACCCACCATAACTGAAGGTTGTACCCGAGGTAGAAGCATCTGCTTTTTTACTCACTACCGTATCTATTTCCTCTTGTTTTTGGCCTTGCTCTGTCACCAATACCTGCAGCTGAGAAAGCTGGGACTCCAACATCTTAATCTTGGCTGAAAGCTCATCGTTGGTTGTCGCCAACAGCTGGCCTGAAAACATCAGTGCTGGCAACATCACCCCTGCGGCCAAAGCCATTTTTTTCTTGCGAATCATAGATCTTCTCCCATTTAATATTCGTGTCATATCGACAGATGTACGCCTATAGAACATTTCTGGGTATGCGACCAAGGTCGATTTAAGGGGAATCTTTAGACTAATGTCTAAGAGAAACAGCATAAAATTGGGTAAATAACCCAAAATACAGCCAGTCTTTCCTATCAGCCTGTCTTGCCAGTTTCCGAGGAGACGACTACCATCAGTGCGAGGGGAGAAAAATAATAATATGTCTAAATTCATTGTTGCCGATGACCACCCACTGTTCCGAAATGCCATATGCCAGGTGCTTCAAACTTTGGAAGAAAACCCTGATATTGTGGAAGCGCAGGATATGGCTAGCCTGCAAACCAAATTAGCTGATCACCCGGATGCTGACTTGGTGTTACTGGATTTGCATATGCCCGGCGCGCATGGTTTTAGTGCTCTCGCCTATGTAAAAGGCCAATCTCCCACATTGCCCGTACTGGTCGTTTCTGCAAATGAAAAACCTGAAATTATGAGAAGGGCTGTGGAGTTTGGTTCCCATGGGTTTCTACCAAAATCTGCTTGCATTGAGACCATACAAACCGCCATACATTCTGCTCTTAAGGATCAAATCTGGTTGCCAAAAAATGCAGGTGCGCACACACCAGCCAGTGAAGATGAATGTAAACTCATGGAAAATATTGCCTCACTGACCCCACAACAATATCTGGTACTTACCATGCTGGCAGAAGGACTGCTCAACAAGCAGATTGCCTATGAGCTAGACGTCACCGAAGCAACGATAAAAGCTCATATGACTGCTATTTTTAGAAAACTTGAGGTGAGATCCAGAACTCAGGCCGTGCTAGCGATCAGTAAACTTAATCTCGAAATACCTCAGCACATACAAGATTGACGCTAGTAAACTGAATGGGTTCACACAAACCCACCCTTAGCTTATGAGAGAAAAATCTTCTATCAAAAAAACTGATTAGTAAGTGTGATTAAAAAACATTTGTACTGCGCCGCCCTCTTCAGAAACAGCGCCATCCATTCGTATGATCAGGCCGAACACGTTTAAACGAACCCCTGTACCTGCACTCACTTTCATACTGGAGTGTAAATCGTTAAAATTCCAATTGCCGGCAACTCGACCGACCTCAACAAAGCCAATCCACTGCCACCAAGGAATCTCTAGCGTCTTGACCAGTGGAATTTTGGTAAATGGATTATTTTTAGGTGAATGACGATACTCTGCCGAATAGTTAATTGCTGACCGATCATTAAAACGGTTCTGTGCAAACCCACGCTGTCTATCTATCCCCCCCAATGTGAACCCATCAAAAACGGGGGCGCGATGAAAGACTTCTTCACCCGTATCACTATCGGTATGGGATGAATCCCAGGTAGGGACATCTGACGTCCAAAAATTTAAGGCGACCACTCTCTGGCGAGTCCCTTCCTGTAACGGCAAAGAGAAAAACTCGATCCATTCAAACTGTAGAGCCATCCACGAAGTGGAATCATCGCTTGCACCCCAGCCCCAGGTTAGGGAAAGCTTTTGCTTGCCGCTGAAAATAATTATCGGCAACAATCACCGCTGCCACTACTACACCTGTCTTCTCGTTATAGAAACTATAAGGGATCGTATGGAGTTCAATTTCTTTATTGTCATCATTAGGGCGATCAACATTAACCTCCATATTTGATGCAACAGTGCAGCTCATTACACTCAATAATACAAATCCAACAGAGATATTTCTTATCGTCATATTTTTTCAACCGGTCTAGTGGATTTTGGTGAAACGTTTCTGTAATTACACCCAAAGTAATTTCAATTTTTATTTATAAAAACCACTACTAATTTCATTTTTATTTACAGTATGCAACTATCCTTTCTTTATCATTCTACACATTCAGAAGGCTCTTGATTCTGACATACATCCATATAGAAAATTCCGATCAACGAGATAGCTAATGACAAATCAAATGTCTCCCAATGGGGGTATGTTCTGGAGTGAACATACGAAATATATTATGCGAACTACTAACCTGATTTAGTTCCAAATACTCCGCCCTTCTCACAAAAACAACAGATCTATAGCTATTGGTTAATGCAAGTCCTTACCCTACAATTGACCAACAAATTTCGTTTATCCTCCGGAGCCTATTAATGAAACGCAGAACATTGAGAATAACTAAAATTATTACGGCACTAACTACTACCTGCATTCTCCTAATAGGCTGCGCTTCTCAGCAAGCCAAAGTCTCCTCTGATCAGTATTCAGGTTATCTAAATGATTACGCCAAGCTGGCAAAAGTGAAGGACAAAGAAGCCTTTCGCTGGATTAGCGATGAAGCAAAATCTGGAGGCTATAACAAGGTAATGTTCGATAAAACAGTGGTTTATCCACAAAGTGTTTCAACACTGTTTCTAGAAGATGTTGCGGCCATCTTTGATCACGCTCTTCGTAAGTCCTTTACTGATGACGTTGAGGTAGTCACTCAACCTGGACCGGGGGTACTTCGTATTAAGCCAGCTATCACTGGCCTAACTTCTGAGACAGAAGGGGTGAAAACCTATGAGTTTATACCTGTCGCCGCAATTTATAACGGCTTTAAGGCCGCCATGGGATGGCGCAGTAAAGTCACCCAGGTTTTTCTAGAGGCCGATGTCGTTGATAGCGTTTCTGGAAAAAGTGTAGCTGCCGTGGTTCGCAAAGGAACGAACGAGCAGCTCACTCAAGAGGAGGTCACGCTCAGTGATGTTCGCCCAATAGTCCAGGAATGGGCCTCAGAAGGTGCAACTATCGTTAAGACAGTGTTGTCAGAGGGCCCACCTAAGGTTAAGACCATCACTTATTAACTGATATTATATTACTTGAGCAAGGGCCGCCCGGGGCTCTTGCAATATAAAATTTTTTGGTTATCAGCCGCTTTTAGATTAGCCGTGATGCCACCACTTACCATCCTGGCTAACACACAAATCAGAGGCAGGTATTTTAATCTGTTGTGAGCGGCTTGAATCCAAGGCGTTTTCTCAGATAACCCCTTGAGGCATTAAGGTTAGACAATACCAGGGCAGATAATTTTTCTATCCCCTCCTGTCGAGTTTCAACGGAGTCATCCAGCCAAATAATACCCTGCCAAAAATTAGCAGTATGTGCTTCCGACAGTAAAAACCCAGAGACCTGTACCACCGCCTGCGTACTAAAATCGCCTCCTCGGTAATCAGTCACAAATGCTTCGATAGAGTCATATGCCCTAGGGGCTATTTGCTTCTGAGCAGATTGAATACTAGCTTGCTCTCCTATATCAATCGGTCTTAATAACAGCACGCCCTGAATACCTTCCTCCTGCAGCTTTAAACGTAACGCCGGATCACGGAGGCTCGAAATATCCGGAAGTAGGCTATGGCTTGTGATTGCATCATAATTATTTTCCCTGAGTTTTTTGACCAACTTATTTTCAAAATATCGACGGCTATTTTGCTCTTTACTGAGTGCAACCACTGTAAATTTTAATAACTGATCTGTACGACCTGCTCCCTGCTGAGTCTCTGCAGAAACGTACCCGCCTAATAACAATATAGACAAACTTATTATCCGAAACCGCGTCACAATATTACGAAGCATTTATGTTTCTTCCCACACCACACTAGCGTTACGTGATGATCAGTCTAGTTCAACCTTATAAAAAACCGAGTACAGCACCGGCACCACCACCATAGTCAGTATCGTCGCGAAGACCAGGCCAGCAATAATGGTGGTCGCCATCGCCGCAAAAAAAGCATCAAACAGCAGGGGAATCATTCCCAATGCGGTGGTTGAGGCCGCCATACCTACCGGCCTAAGGCGACTGACACCCGAATCCACAATAGCCGCCAGTAAATCTTTATCCTCACCACTCTGAAGAATAATTTCATCAATCAGAACAATGGCATTTTTTATCAACATACCAATCAGGCTGAGGAACCCCAACAACGACATAAATCCAAATGGCTGGCCTGTTGAAAGCAGCCCAAACGTAACTCCGATAAGCGCCAGTGGCACCACCAACCAGATAATAAGAGGCTGACGGAGTGAATTGAATAACATGATAGTAATCAGCACCATCACCAAGAGAAACATAGGAAGGCTGGCCGACAAACCCGCTTGAGCATTCCCGGAGTCCTCATACTCACCGCCCCACTCAAGCTCATAGCCCTCAGGCAACTCAATGGCCTCAATCTTTGGTCGTACCCGGGCAAACAACTTAGTGGCCGGGCCCGAGACGGGGTCAGCAAAAGTGATGATGGTTGGTTTGCGGTTACGCCGCATAATGATTTCATCGGTAAAATCTGTCTTAAATCCCGAGACAACCTGACGCAGCGGAATCATAGCCGCGGCAGCGGGACTCCATATTTGCAAGTTGTAGATATTCTCAATGTTAGACCGACCAGGCGCATTTGCTCGTATAATAATGGGTAGCAAGAGATCACTATCCCGATAAATACCCACCTGCTCACCCTCAAAGCCTTCTTGTATAACACTGGCAATCTGAGGTCGAGTAATGCCATTATGATTGGCTTGCCTTTCCGCAACCACTGGCCGTATCACTTTGACACGCTGTCGCCAATCAGTGCGTATCGCTTTAGCATTACCATCCCCGTGGAGAATAGATTCGACTTGCTTGGATAACACTCGCAGCTCATTTCGGTCAGGGCCGCTCAGCCTCGCCTGAATTTTACCTGTACTACCCGGCCCGAGCTGAAATTTGGAGGCGTAACCCAACACATCTGGATAATTCTGTTTTAAATGCTCTTCAATATTAACCGATAAGGCATCCATTTTGTTCGGATCATCCACATCGACCAGCAACTGAGCATAAGCACTGTTCAATTTTTCTGGCGTATACGTCAACAAAAACCGGAGCCCCCCTTTTCCAATCAATGAACTGATGTGAGTCACGCCTTCCTGCTCTTTTATATAATTTTCAACCGACTCAACTAGTTGCTCCGTCTCATCAATATGAGACCCCTGAGGCAACCAAAGATCAACCATAAACTGGGGGCGAGTGGAGGGAGGAAAAAAACTTTGATCAACAAATTGGAAACCCCAAACAGAGGATATAAATACCCCAACAACAACGAGCAGTGTCAGCGATTTGAACCGAATACAGGTACGCAACATATTTTTATACCGAGTATAAATCCCACCGTTGTAGGGATCATCTGCCTCAGTATTTGACTCTGGCTTCTTCAAAAACATGACACACAAGAGCGGGGTTATCGTAACAGCCGTCACCCAGCTCAAGAGTAATGAAACCAGTACCACTTGGTACAATGAGCGACAAAACTCACCAGTATTGTCATCAGAAGTACCAATAGCCGCAAAGGCAAGAATGGCAATAACTGTGGCGCCGAGTAACGGAATAGCTGTCTGTTTGACCACCTCTATAGCAGCAGACTTCGCCTCTTCACCCTTCTGTAATCTAACAAGCACCCCATCTACCACCACAATGGCATTGTCCACCAGCATTCCCAGTGCAATGATCAAGGCGCCCAGTGAAATACGCTCTAAGGCAACCATCATAGGCGCGAGAAAAATAAAGGTACCAGAAATGGTCAACAGCAGCACAAAACCAATTAACACGCCACTGCGCAGTCCCATAAATATCAGTAGTACAACAATCACAATAGCCACTGCTTCCAGAAGGCTGATGACAAAGCTCTTGATGGCAATATCCACGGCGTCTGACTGCATGGAGACCAGACCAGCCTCCATACCGAGGGGCAACTGAGACTTAAGCTCAGCAACTCGCTCCTTCAGAGCCTTTCCCATATTGATGACATTGCCACCGGCAACTGTCGATATCCCCAACCCGATGGCAACCTTACCGTCGTAACGAATCAAGTAGTCTTGCGGATCTACATAACCACGCCATGTCCGGGCAATATCTTTCAGGAAAATTTGTTCAGAAGGCCCACTGCCCCCACGGATAAGGATTTCACCAAATTGCTCTATCGTCTTGATTTCACCGGTGGGATGGATGGTGATAAATTCATTACCAACAGTGGCGCGACCCGCGTCTGCAACCAAATTTTTCTGCCGTAATTCACGAATAATGACATCGATAGAAATACCAAGCTGAGACATTCTGACACGATTTATTTCAACATAAACAGCCTCCGTGCGCTCACCAAAGGTATCAATTTTACCTACATCTTCAACGAGCAGTAGCTCTCGTCGGAGCAGATCAACAACATCTTTGATCTCGGCATAACTGTAACCATCACCCGTGATCGCTATAAAGATACCGTATACATCACCATAGTCATCAACGACTAGAGAGTGCCCAGCACCTGGTGGCAACTCGCCCTGAGCATCATCAATCTTGCGCCGAAGTTCATCCCAGACCTGAGGCAAAAGCTCCTTGCCATATTTATCTTTAATCGTCACGGTAAGAGTGGACAGCCCATTATCAGACTTAGACACTACTCGCTTGAGCTGCCCCATACTCTGAACGGCTTTCTCCAGACGATCAGACACCTCTGCCTCAACCTCGGCCGCTGTAGCTCCCGGGTATGTGGTAATCACCAGGGCGTCCTTAATCGTAAACTCTGGATCCTCCAATCGACTAAGACTCTGATAACCCATCAGACCAGCACCGAGCATGACAAAGGTCAATACTAACGTGGTAACCCGACGCTCAATGAAAAACTGGGCAATATTCATATAACAATCCCCATCATCACTCGCCTAAGAGACGAACTTTCATCCCTTCACGCAGATGATGTACACCCGAAACAGCTATACGGTCACCCTCTTGTAGGCCATTTAATACCCGAATATCTGTACCGGACAACTGTCCAAGCTCTACCATTACCTTTGACACTTGCATGGTGTCAGTGTCCACATGCCAGGCATATGCTGCTCCTTCCTCATTCCCTGCCACAGCAGCAACAGGAACCAGAAAGCCCTCCAGCTCAACTATAGAAGTATCCTCCTTGGGCGAATGCATAATCACTTTTGCCGTCATGCCGGGAAGAACCGTAGCCTCATTGGTATTATCGAAGGAAAGCGTGACCAAATAGGTGCGCGTCACTGGGTCAACGGCGGTTGAGAAGGACTTAAACTTTGCGGGAAAGCGCTGGCCTGGTATAGCGCTAAGCTCTACCTCAGGCCTGATTAGAGCAGTTCGCTCATCAAGAGAAAAACCTCGCCTTACTCGTGCGACATCTTGCTCCGGTACAATGACCTCTATTTCCAGACGCGATAAATCATGTAACAACAACACTGGTTGCTTAGACCTAATATTTTCAAAGTTTTCGACAATCTTTTTTGCAATTTCTCCAGAAAATGGACTAAAAATCTTGGTGTCCTGAAGCGCCTTTTCAGCTGTTTTCAGTTGCTCCTTGGCAACCTGAAAATCCCGTAATGTCATATCCACTTCAGCCTGTGACCCTGCACCCTGATCAAATATCTTTTTTGCACGAATGTACGCTGAACTCATTGCTGTCTGATTTGACTTAGTCCCGTTATACATGGCCAAGTAATCAGTGGGGTCTATGCGTGCCAGCAACGTACCTTTCTCAACCTTGTCACCTTCTGTGATGGGCAACTCAATAATTGTTCCCGGCACTAAAAACCCCAGTTCGACGCTCTGCTCTACTGTTACTACACCGGATAGCTCTCGAGTAACGCCAGTCTTGTCCGCACCCAGGGTCATCAGCTTCACTGGACGCACAATCTCTACTTCCGGTTCTGGTGGCTCACCACAAGCCTGTAACACAAACATTGAGATAACGGCCAGAAAAACCCTGTATTGAATGCAATGAGTCTGTCTTAATTTCATCTGCTCCCTCCAGGGGGATACACAAATTGAGATACACCTCTGTGGTAAATACCACATGATCGGGTGTTTTCTACTTGGCTTTATTCTCGGGCGTTAACAAATCACCCCAATTGGTACGTTTTTCCATTTCATGTCGGATTTCATCGGAAATAAAACTATTCCCCTCTCGAATTTCCCAGCCGCCGCCCAACGCCTTATACATGGCAATAAGATTGAGTGCGATATCGCCACGAGCCGCCGCCCACCGATCTTGTTGTGCGACGAGAGAGCGTTGAGAATCTATCACTCGCTGAAAATCCACTGACCCTTCCCGATACTGAATACTTGAAATTTCTACTGACCGTTTAGCTGCGGCTGCGCTGGTAGCACGGAAGGTGCTCTCTCGCTTAGATTGCCCAAATGCCACCATGGCATCCTCTACCTCTTGATAAGCGGTGAGTACTGTATTTTGATAATTCACTACGCTTTGTTGGAAACGAGCATCCTGGACACGAACATTATTTTTAATGCGGCCATAATTCAGAATATTCCAGGTAAATGATGGGCCCGCTGAGAAAAACAATGCGTCACTATCAAATAAATCACTGGTGCTACTCCTCCCGGTATCACCGGCTTGGTAACCAATGGAGCCTATCAGCGAAAAACTTGGATACAAATCTGCCTTGGCAACACCAATCAAGGCACTCTGGCTAGCCGCTTGGTATTCGGCTAAACGGACATCTGGGCGACGCCTAAGCAGGTCAGCAGGAATACCTGTTGCCATAGACACTGATGCTACTGGTATCGGCCCCAACCCACCCAACATCTCCGTCAAATCTGAAGGGGGCATTCCCATCAGGACGCTGAGACCGTTGTTAGCTTGACGTAAGGATGTCATAAGGACAGGGTTCTGCGCTTGAGTGTCAGCAAGGCTAGTGGTTGCCTGCTGGACATCCAGTTCAGTTGTTGCGCCATTGTCATACCGTACTTGCGCAATTCTCAAACTTTCTTGTTGTAAGCTGATATTAGAGCGAACCAATGCAAGCTGCTCTTCCAGCGTGCGGATGGTGACATAAGCACGAGCCACTTCTGCAGTCAGGATAACCAGCGTGTTGTCATAATCCGCCTCGCTAACAGAAAGGGACGCCTCTGCAGACTCTATTGACCGACGAAAGCGACCCCAAAAGTCCAACTCCCAGGCAGCATCAAAACCTACCCGGTGATCGGAATAGTTATCATCAGCAAATGGAATAAAATTTGGACTTTTTTCACTCACCCCAATTCTATTAGCTGAGCCATGCAGCTGTTGCACCTGCGGGTAACGATTACCGACAGCGATACCTAACTGTGCTCTTGCTTCAAGAATTCTTAGCCCGGCAACTTGCAGCGGGAGGTTTTGTTGATAGGCTGTCTGGATTAATGTATCGAGTACAGGGTCATTGAAGGCTTTCCACCATTCAATCTGAACACGAGGCTCGCCCGACAGTGCCTCATCCTGTTCTGACCAGCTGGCCTCTGTTGCGACTTCCGGTTTTTCAAAGTCTGGCCCAAGCGCGGTGCAACCTGTTATCAACAGAATAAATAACGAACCAAATAGAGCCAGCCCGCTTTGCTTTCTACGGAATAAAGAGTGAGCAACAAATACTAGCTGAGAGATCATCCACCTCGATCAATAACTTTTATTTTTTTGTGTCTGACTTGAAGTCTAACGCTTATTAGAGGAAATACAAGGTGCTACTGAGGAGAGCAGCTAGTCTTAGCTGTCAATAAAAGTTCCATTTCAAATTCCTTATAAAACGACACAAAATATCAATAAAAACGTTAAGAAAAATGAACAACAATTAAAGGAAACACCATTTCATTTCATTGCTTTTTGTAAGGGTATTTATTCAATCCACCCTAAATCTTATAATGTTTTGTCAACACTAAGGCACTACTTCCGTGAGCGAAAGTACTGATCAATACAGTCAATACAATAATCGAATAAGCCTCTATATACCCAACTACCCCCAGCTCACCAGCAGCGATTAATAGATAGAGAATTGAGGCTATACCTCTGGGGCCAAACCAGCCAATAAATCCTACGTCGTAATAATTTAAACCACTACCTGCCAACGAGATGGCCACAGGAAGCATCCGAATCACCGTCAAGCTCAACAGAGCATAGAACAGAGTCCAAGCATTCCAGACATCTGCCACTATGGGCACCATCACCAGACCAAATATCAGAAAAATAAAGAGAGAAAGCAACTGCCCTTCTGCTTCACCAAACTCCTGAATTCGCTCCCGTACTACCGGTGTTTTCACGCCAAGCATTAAACCGGCAAAAAACGCTGCAATAAAACCATTACCCTGGAGTAATTCTGCACCTGCGAACGCCAGAAGGGCCAAAGACAATGCAGATAATCGTTGGAAGGCATCTTTCATCCAACCAGCAGTGGCAGCCCTGTCAACCAGATAACCACCGCCCCAGCCTATCAAACCACCCACCAAGGGAGCGATAGTCAACTGCTTGACCATGAAGATAGCCCATCGCCCGCTGCCATCGACAGTCTGGCTCCCCTCCACCAAAATTGCGATACACATAAGAACCAAGGGAAGTACGATGCCATCATTCAGGCCACTTTCAATACTAAGTGCTTCACGAATTTTAATGGGCACCTTTGGACTGGTAATGACAGCCAACCCCAGAGCAGCATCTGTTGGCGACAAGATCAAGGCCACCAGTACTATCAGCCAAAGGTCCATAGAGGGAAACAATACGTTGGCCACCACAATGCCAAGAAGCATGGTTAACGGTAACCCTAAAACCAGCAACCGAGCGGGCAGCCCCGCTAAGACCTTACCCAGATGGGCAGATCGGATCATCGTTGCGTCCACAAACAGAATAAGAATCAAAGTGGTTTCGGCAACAATTTTGACCACGGTAGTATTGGGCTTTGCGTTGAAGAGATCGAAGCCCAATGGGCTGATAAGTAGACCAACCCCGACAAAAAACATAGGGCCAGTTATCGGTGATCGTTCAGCAAGCCGCGAAAATAATCCAAATAATAGAATGAGCAGTGCTGTCAGGATAATGCCAGGATAATCATGCATTGAAAATCATGCCTATTTCTGGGGAATAGAGGCCAATAGTGTCCCAATATACTGCTCAAGGCGCTGTCGCCCTACAGCTTCAGGAATCTCTTCCCCAACAAAAACTTGTACAGCACCACGCCATAGTGCGCGATGGCCTTCTCGCTTACCAATAGCCAGTAATAACGTGCCCACTTCGTAGTCTTCTGACGCCTTATTCAGGGCCGGGTCAATATTAAAAAACGTATTGAGCCTTTCACTTTCACTTGTCGATATATCACCTAATATGATGGCAGCCAACATCACATACTCAGCACTATTGGTATTAATAAACATATGCCCCTTGTTAGACATTTGACGCTGTACTTCTGACCGAAGGTGATTAGGCAGGGATGGCTTATTTGATAAAATCTGCTGAGGGTCAACCCAAACAACATCTGAATACCAACCAATAGGCTCACCCTTCGGGAGATAAAACCCAGGTTTACTGACCACAACAGACGAGGACGACCTCAACTTTTTAGCGTAACTTTGTTCAGGTTCACTCGGGGCAGATGACATACACCCGGATAACCCCCACAAAACAAGCATCACTAGTTGAAGCGTCCTCATCACGAAACTCTCCTTAACTATTCGTCAAATAAAAATATCTACCGGAGCAGACAGCTGGCAAGGCCCGCCCTCATCAACAAATATTTTCTAGTAAAGTGCCTTTCCCAACATCAGGGTTGGGAGTCTTCTGCGTCAACATTCCTCAGCTCAGCCGCAATATAAAGTCCCATTAAACGTGCCACAATAACAGCCAAATAAAGCTGACCTACAATTGCCTCCATTGCCGCCCACGCCCTGGTGATAGAGGTTACCGGTAAAATATCCCCATAACCCAACGTGGTGAGCGTGACATAACTGTAATACAGCAACTCTCGCAGCAGCGCTGAATGACTTTGTCCTATATCTTCATTGATGGAAAATGCCCCAGGTGTAACCAGCTCCATCACCAAATAAATATAAGCCCATATCACTCCGATTAACAGGTAGACACAGAGAGAAGCAAAGATAAGATCACCGCTCACCCGGTTGCTGACAACAACGAAGCGTAATAAGTGGCCAAGAATAAACAGCAAAAGAATCAAGGTGATACAGCTACTCCCCAATGACTGAACAGTCCCCTCGCCTACCATAGACTGTCCACTTACCACCAAAACAGGAAGCGCTAAAACTCCAGCTATCAGCAATAACCGCTGATTATGTGTTACCAACCACAACCCCGCCAAGAGAGTCGAAATCCACATTAGTTTCTGTATTAACGCCAAATCACCACCAAAAAAAGGAGGTAACAATATCAATGCTATTAATGAGATAAATAGCCCTAGAAAACTATAACGAGGGAACTGTTGATCACCCATGTGCGATGCTCCTAATACGTTTTTAGAAAAGATCTACACTGATACGACTATTGGTGCCATTTATGACTTAAACCATTCACCATAATGTCAGCCAATGTTTATCAATCCCTGAAATTATCAAACTGAAATGGCTGCCCCAAGTCTGCACCCCGAACTAGCGCCATGACCGCCTGCAGGTCATCACGTTTTTTGCCGGTTATTCGTATTTTGTCGCCTTGAATTGCGGCTTGTACTTTCATCTTTGCTTCTTTTACCAGCTTGACTATTTTCTTCGCCATTGGCTGGTCAATTCCCTGTTTAAAGCGAACTTGTAGGGAGAAGGTTTTTCCACTGTGAAGAGCCTCTTCATCTACATCAATCACATAAGGGTCAACTTTTCGTTTAACCAAGTTCCCTCGCAACATATCCAATAACTGCTGGCATTGAAAATCTGCCTCAGTAGAAAGTGTCACTTCACCATCTTTAAATTCAACCTTGGTATCTACACCTCGAAAATCAAAACGAGTGGTAAGTTCTCGCTGGGTATTTTCTGTAGCATTACGAATTTCTTCTTGTTCGACTTCGGAAACAATATCAAAAGAGGGCATTGGGCTATTCCTGCTAGCTAATTATCACAAAGTAAACATTCTAATCCTGATTAACAATTAGGAAAAGAATCTGTTGAGTAGCCTGCTTGGTTAATAAGCTATCCATAACATAGTTGAACGATACGTTATCATCGAACCCTACAGTCAACTTGATGTAAAAACTTCACTGGATGACTTTAGAGATTTCCACAGTATTGGTGGTGTTATTGGTATCCGGGCAACATGGCAATAAACACCGTAACAATACGTAACAACTAAAATATTACTTTAAAACCCTCCTATGGAGGGCTTTTTTAAGGCTCAAAAAAACACTGATAAAAACACTCTTGGATTAACGTTAAATATAGATTTATCTATTATTTACTAGAAGAATCACCCATCATAAAACTCATTTTTTCTGCTAGTTTTTTGGGTATTATCGGTTTTGGCAAAAATGAAAACCCTGCTTTTTTTGCATTTAATCTCACTTCATCAGAATTATCAGCACTGATCAAAATACAGGGGAGATTGCGCCATTTTTCAGGCAAATCATTCACCAGTTCCAGGCCCGTCAAATATTCCTCTAAATGAAAATCTACCAGTAAGATATCTGGCAGTTGACCATTGACTAACGCCAAAACCTCCCCCTGACCTTTTGCCAACAAAACCTGGCAGCCCCATTGATTTAAGAGGCTATTCATACCCTGAAGAATATCTTCTTCATTATCGATACAAAGTACTCTAACACCCTTTAGCTCTGGGCGTATGGGCGCTCTACCACTATCCACAGAAGCAACAGCCACAGCTTTCCCATAGGGAACCAAAACACTAAACACAGAGCCCTTTCCCGGCTCTGATTTCACCCGAATTTTATGACTGAGTAAATCCGCCATACGCTTGGCAATGGTCAAGCCCAACCCCAAACCTTTGTCGGTACTGGTAACCCCTGGACTCAAACGCTCAAACTCCACAAAGATAAGATCCATTGCATCGGGAGCGATGCCTGGTCCTGTATCCCAAACTTCAATTCGAAGTCCATCACTCGTTCGGCGACACCCCAGAATCAAACGACCCCGCTTTGTATAATGAATGGCGTTACTCAAGAAATTTTGCAAAATACGTCGCAATAATTGCGGATCGCTTTCAATCCACACATCACAGGGGACAAAGTGTAATTCAACCCCCTTTTCAATCGCCAATACTTCAAATTCTGTAGCGAGGTCCTGCAACAAACTGTCAATATTTAACTGCTGATAATTAGGTTGCATTTTTCCGCTGTCGAGGCGGGAAATTTCACGTAAAGCTGATATCAACTGCTCCGCTGTTTCGAGAGCTTTTTCAACATGGCCTACCTGATCACTCAGATCAGTAGGATCACCACCCTGCAACTTTTGCTGCATCGCTGATACAAAAAGCCTAGCAGCACTAATGGGTTGGAGTAAATCATGACTAGCAGATTGCATAAAGCGGCTTTTACTAGTGTGCATTTCTCGGACTTCTGATTCAGCAGAAGCCCGTAATTTGTTTTCCTCCTCCAGTGCCTGATTTACCTCAGATAAATCAGAGGTGCGTTGCTCTACCCGTTCCTCCAACGTAGATTTTGCTTCTTCCAACGCTTTGACCACTGACTTGTAGTCACTGATATCCGTGAAGGTGGACACAAACCCTCCATTGGGCATGGGGTTTCCCACAACCTGAATAGTTGTACCATTGGGAAGAACACGTTCAAATCGGTGAGAACCACCACTGCGTAATAATTTTAGCCGTCGCTCTACCTGATGCTCCAGATTATCAGAGTCCCGATACAGACCGCGCTCAGCATTGAAACGATAAATTGCATCAATAGGACAACCCACATAGAGCAGCCGTGGTGGGTAATCAAACATCTGCTCATAGCTACGATTCCATGCCACTACTTTTAATTCAGCATCCACTACACAGATTCCCTGTGAAATGGTTTCCACCGTACTTTGCAATAGGCCTCGGCTAAACTGAAGTTGCTCTGATGTATCCCCAACAATAGCAGCAATGTCTCGAAACTGAAGAGGCTCTGTTCGCTCCAGAAGCTCAATTGTACTCTGTGCTGAAGCAGCCCCTACAATTGCAGCCAAAGACTGCTCTATCCGCCGCACAACAAATACTGGCGCCCTGTCGTTATCTAATAAACGCTGGTGATAACGTGCCTCACAATCACGCCAAAGTTCTTCGTGTTGCACATGACTAACAAAGGACTCAAGCAGTTGACGCAATTGAACCACCTGAATAGAAGAGAGTTCAAAATCATCTTCGCCATAGGCTTTAAATTGAAGCGCGGTAACAAATACATCTGCCTGGAATTCATCTGCCTCCCTGGCCCGAACAAGTAAAGAAACACCAACATACAAAATCAGGTTACTCGTTAAGCTCAACCATACGCCGTGGCTCAGCGGATCAAGAAAGTCTATGCCAAACAAAGCCTGAGGACGTAACCAGTCAATCCCCCAGGGACCATTCACCAGTAACAAATCACCCGCAGTCAACATGGTTGGCAGCAACAGACAATACCACCAGAATAAAAATCCCACAGCGAGCCCTGCGTAGACACCAAAAGCATGGGCTTTTCGCCAGTACACACCACCAATTAAAGCGGGAGATAGCTGGGCAAAACAGGCAAAAGACACCAACCCTATGGATGCCAGGCTTTCATCTTTTACCAACATTCTGTTCATCACCCAAGAAGCTATCAACAGAACCAAAATACTGCCACGACGAATCCAGCGAAGGTATTTACCAAGAAAATCAACCTGCCTAAATTTCTCTTTTCTCCATCTTAATAATAAGGGCAGGACAACTTCATTTGACACCATAATGGATAGTGTCACCGCTGCCACAATGACCATGCCGGTAGCTGCTGAAAAACCACCAATAAATGCCAGTGCGGTTAAAAATTGGGAGTCACCTAACATGGATAAATTAAGTACATAGGTGTCTGGTGCAACACCTGAACCACTAAATAATTGCTGCCCTACTAATGTAATAGGTAGAACAACTACACTAACAGCCAGCAAGTACAGAGGGAACAACCAGGGCGCCATACGCAAATCACGGTCATCCTGAAATTCGACCACCGTCACGTGGAACTGTCTGGGCAAACAAATGATTGCCAGCATAGCGAGTAAACCCGTAGTGATGAATCTTGCATCTATCGGATTTTCCATCCAAGGGCCTAGCAATATCTCACTTCTAATGAACTCTGAGCTATCTATCCTTGTGGCGATTACCAGGGCAAATACCGCAATAGCAATCAAAGCCAGTAATTTGACCAGTGATTCAACAGCGAGAGCAGTCATCATTCCACGGTTGCGTTCACGCCCCTTAAGATGCCGCGTACCAAAGACCATAGAAAATACAGCCATTAAAATCGCGGTAATTAATGCGCTGTCCGGTTGATAACCGCCTATTGGGTCAGTACTTTGCATTCCCGCCACTGTATCCCAGGCCAAAGAAACGGCTTTTAATTGGAGCGCTATATAGGGTATTGACCCCACCACAGCTACCACGGCCACAAGTGCTGCCAATGCCTGGCGCTTGCCATAACGTGAGCCAATAAAATCTGCAATGGAGGTGGTTTTTTGGCGAACGCCTACACGCACCATTTTCTTCAGTAGGGGCAATCCAACAACAAATAACAGGATTGGGCCAAGATAGATTGGCAGATAAGCCCAGGCACCTCTGGCCGCAGTACCTACAGCACCAAAATATGTCCATGAACTGCAATATACCGCAAGGGTGAGACTGTAAATAAAGGGGTGTAATCGGCTGTGCCAATCTGGGTGGCGCTCTGCCCACAGGGCAACGAGGACCAAAACAAAGACATAGCTTAGGGCCAAAAGTAACAGGACAGGCTGTGAAATTATTGTGCTTATAAGGTATTCCCCCATCGCTACACCAGCAAGATTGGTTTATTTACAAGCCGGTTGCAAGTTATCTCTAGGCGAATGATGTTGTACCTAGGTCGAATTGTTCATCCCGTCAAATTTATCCACACTAAATCATATATCTGATGGAATTGATGGTAGCCACCATGAATGTAAGCGATACCTACACCACACAGTACAACCAATTTCTGGAAGACCCTGAGTCATTCTGGCGTCATCAAGCGTCTCTCATTAACTGGTATAAAAAACCGGAAACAATACTAAGCAAGGACGACAACGATTATTTTTGCTGGTATCCGGATGGCGAATTGAATACCAGCTACCTGTGTCTCGATTATCATATTGAGCAAGGCCGCGGTGAACAGACGGCCCTGATTTACGATTCGCCCGTGACAAACAGCAAAGCATCCTTTAGCTATAACGAACTTAGGGATCGGGTAGCCCTGTTTGCCGGAGCACTAAAAGCATTGGACGTTACCAAAGGGGATCGGGTGGTAATTTATATGCCAATGGTACCGGAAGCTGTTATTGCCATGCTTTCCTGTGCACGACTTGGCGCAATTCACTCGGTAGTCTTCGGCGGCTTTGCCTCAGATGAACTGGCAGTCCGTATCGATGATGCCCAACCAAAGGTGATTGTCACTGCCTCCTGTGGCATTGAGGTTGGAAAGATTATTCCGTACAAACCCCTCGTCGACGATGCCATAAAAGTTGCTCATCACAAACCTCAGAATGTAGTGCTATTACAGCGCCCTGAGTGCCAAGCAGACATGCTGCCTGAGAGAGATCTCGACTGGATCTCAGTGAATAACACCGCGACTCCCGCCAACCCGGTACCGGTCAAAGGCTCAGACCCACTGTATATCCTCTATACCTCAGGAACCACAGGAAAACCCAAAGGTGTCGTCCGTGACAATGGCGGACACGCCGTCGCTATGCGCTACAGTATGAAAACTATTTATGATGTTCAACCCGGGGATGTTTACTGGGCGGCCTCAGACGTGGGCTGGGTCGTTGGACACTCTTATATTGTCTATGCACCATTAATCACAGGGTGCACCACCATTCTCTATGAAGGGAAACCGGTGAGAACACCGGATGCCAGTGCCTTCTGGCGAGTTTGTGCAGAATATGGCGTCAAAACCATGTTCACGGCTCCCACAGCATTCAGGGCTGTACGCAAGGAAGATCCAGAAGCGGCAGGGTTGACTAAATATGATCTCACTAAGCTCGAACGAATCTATCTCGCCGGAGAACGTCTAGACCCTACAACTTACGAATGGCTACGCAATAAAACAGGATTGCCAGTGATTGATCACTGGTGGCAAACCGAAACCGCTTGGACCATTGCTGGAAACCCTGTTGGTCTCGGCACATTACCGACAAAGGCTGGGTCGGCCACCGTACCGATGCCTGGCTATCAAGTCAGCATCCTGAATGAGGCAGGTGAGCCGGTGCCACAGGGAGATCATGGAAATATCGCCATTAAACTACCGCTACCACCTGGTACCCTGACCACTATTTGGGGTAATCACTCGAGGTTTAATAAAGGGTATCTCAACACCTACCCCGGTTATTACCTTACAGGTGATGAAGGCTATCTCGATGAGGACAACTATCTCTTTGTGATGGGTCGCTGTGATGATGTGATCAATGTGGCTGGACATCGTCTTTCTACTGGAAGGATGGAAGAAATTGTTAGCGCCCATCCTGCGATAGCAGAGTGTGCCGTTATTGGTGTTGAGGACCCACTGAAAGGCCAATTACCCATGGGACTTGTTGTGCTCAAAAATGGGGTAACGATTGATACCAACACACTGGCTCAAGAACTCAAACAGATGGTACGGGAAAAGATTGGAGCCATTGGCTGTTGTGAAAATTCAGTGGTTGTCCAGCGTTTACCTAAAACCCGATCAGGCAAAATCTTGCGCCGCACTATGCGTCAAATTGCAGATGGGAAACCCTACTCTGTACCCTCTACCATTGATGATCCGGCTATTCTTGATGAAATTAAAGATGCAATAAAAACTCTGCGAAGTTCCCCAAACTAAAGAATTCATACTCCCTTTCTATCCCAGTAACTTCTGCCGGTAGCTAGACACTACCGGCTTTTTTTATCCAAAAATGGCACCGATTGAAAAGGAAATGAGGGGGGGGGTAATAAGAAGAAGGTAGCGCCCGTCATATGGTCTTTAAGCCACCTGTACAGGAATAGTGTTAGAGGCACGCTCTACCGTGTTATCCGCATTAAGATACACCAGCTTTGGTTTATGGGTCGCCATCTCTTCTTCGGTGTATTGGGCATAAGTAGCGATAATCACCTGATCGCCCACCTGACATTTACGGGCTGCGGCACCATTCATGGAAATAATACCGGAACCGGGCTCACCACGAATAATATACGTTGTGATCCGTTCGCCATTGTTGACGTTATAGACATCAATTTGCTCGAACTCTCTCAGCCCCGCCAAATCGAGCAGGTTTGAGTCGATAGCGCAGGAACCGTCATACCACAGCTCCGCATGGGTCACTGTGCCCATGTGCAGCTTGCCTTTAAGCAGGGTGCTCAACATAAAAATTCCTCTAATTCAGGGAAACACTTAATCCAAGGGAACACTTAATCCAAGGAAATATTATCAATCAACCGTGCTGCGGTGGCGTACATCGCACCGAGGACGGTAATATGTTCATCATCCACTGCTGCCATTTCCAGTGTTTTACTGTTACAGACAGTGATGTAATCCGGCTTGAAGCCCACCGCTTCAATCTGCCGGTTGGCTTCCTTCCCCAAAGCGACAAAGTCTCTGTTACCCAACTTAATCTGTTCGATAACCCAGTTAAGACTCTTGTTCAACTGGTTCGCCTTGGGGCGTTCTTCTGCCGTCAGGTAACCATTGCGAGAGCTCATGGCCAAACCATCGAATTCACGATGAATGGGTGCAGCAATGATGTCCACCGGAACACACAGATCTTCCGACATCCGACGGATAACTGCCAACTGCTGGTAATCCTTAATACCAAACACCGCTTCACCCGGCTGCACAATATTGAGGAGTTTCGTCACTATGGTCGTTACACCTTCAAAGTGACCAGGACGACTGGCACCACAAAGCATATCTGTCATGGTAGAGCAGATTACTCGAGTTTGGGTATCCAAACCATTGGGATACATTTCACTATCATCCGGGTGAAACAAGTAATCACAACCCACTTCTCGCAACTTGGCGCAATCAGCCTCAAAAGTACGAGGGTACTTATCCCAGTCTTCATTGAGACCAAATTGAAGCCTGTTAACAAAAATAGAGCACACAACCACATCATTGGTTTGCTGCGCTCGCTTTATCAATTCTATGTGTGCTTCGTGTAAGTTGCCCAAGGTGGGCACAAAGCCAATACGCTTGCCCTGTTGCCGCGCTGCTGCCAGTGACTCTCGGATACCTTGAATAGTATGAAATATTTGCATAGTCAGGCTTCCGGGGTGCTACTGGTCGGCAAAATAATCTCGAGCGAGATTTTCAAAACGAGTATATTTACCCAGAAATGCGAGCTTACAGGTACCAATAGGGCCGTTACGTTGTTTGCCGAGAATAATCTCCGCCACGCCCTTATCTTCACTGCCCTCGTTATACACTTCATCACGATAGATAAATGCAATCACGTCCGCATCCTGCTCAATAGCACCGGATTCCCTCAAATCAGAGTTAATAGGTCTCTTATTCGGGCGCTGCTCTAGGTTACGACTGAGCTGAGACAATGCGACGACAGGACAATTAAACTCCCGCGCAATGGTTTTCAATTCCCGAGAAATCAAGGTGATTTCCGTAGTACGGTTTTCCGTGGGTACACTACTGCTCATCAATTGTAGGTAGTCCACCATAATCAATCCTGGCTCACCGTGCTCACGGGATAACTGCCGCACCTGATTCTTCAATCCCATCGGGGTGATACCTGCCGTATCATCAATAAACAGAGGGCGATCCTTAAGCCGAGAGGCAGCACTGGATAATCGAGGCCAATCATCTTCATTGAGCTTCCCCGAACGCATTCGGGTCTGATCTATTTTCCCCAATGATGACATCATCCGTATCATCAGCTGATTTGCTGGCATTTCCAGACTAAACACCAAAACAGGCTTGTCCTGATGTAATACGGCATGCTCCACCATATTCATGGCAAATGAGGTTTTACCCATGGAGGGACGGCCTGCCACAATCACCAAATCGGATTTTTGCCAACCAGAGGTCATTTCATCAAGTTCGGCAAAACCGGTACTGAGGCCGGTAATCTCCGCTTCATTGTTAAACAACTCATCAATACGATTAATCGCATCGGACAACAGTTTATTTACATCCTGAAAACCACCCAACTTTGGGCGATTCTCAATAATTTCGGCCAATTTTCGTTCAGCTTCTGCCAGTAAAACACCGCTGTCCGAACCTAGGGGGTTGAAACCTTTTTTAACGATATCACTGGCAGCGGTAATGAGCTGCCGAATAACTGAGCGCTCTAGAACAATCTGGGCATAAGCACCGATATTCGCCGAACTGGGTGTATTGTTTGCGAGCTCTACCAGATAGGCAGCACCACCCACTTGCTCTAACTCTTGGTTATTTTGGAGAACTTCAGAAAGGGTAATGACATCCAGCGGTTTGCTGTCATCAGAAAGGGAGCGCATGGTCTGAAAGATCAGCTGGTGATCTTGTGCGAAAAAATCAGTTTCGGCAATCACCGAAGCCACTGTATCGAAGGAGTCATTAGTCAGCATCAACCCGCCAAGTACGGCTTGTTCAGCCTCAACGGAATGAGGGAGTTGCTGATCCTCGCTGCTTCGGTCTTCAACCATCACATTGTCACCTATAAAAAACGGTCGCCTGTAAAAACGGCACTGTCACATTAAGTGCAGTGCCGTATTGTACCGATTTTAACGTGGCAGAAAACTGCCAGATTACTCAGCGACTTATTCAGCAACAACTGCTAACTTGATAGCTTGCGTCACATCAGAGTGCAGCTGAATATCAATGTCATATTCACCAATTTCACGCAAAGCACCTTCAGGCAGCTTCACTTCACTCTTAACAACTTCAGCGCCAGCAGCCGTCAGTGCATCAGCAATATCCTGAGTACCGATAGAGCCAAACAGTTTACCTTCGTCACCTGCATTAGCGGCAATAGTAATGGTCTCAAGGCCAGCCAACTGTGCTCCACGAACTTCAGCCGCTGCACGCTGTTCTGCTGCAGCTGCTTCCAGTTCCGCGCGACGGGCTTCAAATGCCGCCAAATTCGCAGCAGTAGCAAAAACCGCTTTGCTCGTTGGGACTAGATAGTTACGACCGTAACCAGCTTTAACATTAACCTTGTCACCGATATTGCCGAGCTTGCCGACTTTTTCCAGAAGAATAACTTCCATCTCGGATTTCCTCTCTTGTTTAACCAATTTGTCCCGCTGGAGTCAGGGTCTTTTCGGACGCTGTACCAATCGAGAACGTATATTCATAATACTGTCGAGTAAACCTAACCCAACCAGTATCAAGCTCATAGGGCCAATTAAAAACAGCCCTACATAAAAAATTGCCAGCCAGTGACCACCAAGTTGGTAAAATGTCACTGTGTAATGCACGAGTGCGATACCACCCAACAACAGCGGTAGCCCCAACAATCCAGCCCAACTCGAATACTCATGAGGGGCAAAGTAACAAGCAGCCACACCAACAAACAAAGCAGCTGCAATCACTGAACTGAAACGCAACTGGTGGAATTCCAATTGAAACCCACCGGGGTTACAAAGCGTTGCCTGCCACCAGCGACCTAAGACCAGACAGACAATCGAGGTCAGCGCAATCACATAACCAATGACACCCAACAAAAAGGTGCGGCCTGGTACAAATACATTCTCTTGTTCCTGTTGCACCTGACTAAACAGGTTGGCAACGACAAGCTCAAGTGCATTTGCCTGCTCAGGAAACAGTACATCAAGTGCCTTTGCTGCAATCCCGCTAACCACCAAAACAAATATCAGTGTGCGAGACCACGAAGCACTCAGCCTCAATAGTTCCGATGCCGTCATGACAACTATCAATCCAGCGATGGAAGACAGTGTGATCATCGGGCTGAGGTCGCTGACATAATAAAATGTCATCAGCAACGGTAGCAACGCCCAAAGCATGACTAGCGCGCCTTCTGACAACCCCTTGCTCAGAGTTACCAGGCTGATAGCCGCTGGACTAACCAATGGCACTAAACTGCCAAAAAGTGCTACCAGCGCGGCCTGTAGACGCCCACGCATAATTAGTTCAGCTAGGGCGCGCATCACAAGGCCTGCCTATAAATTACTTGTGGCTGTCCGTGTAGGGCAACAGTGCCAAAAAGCGAGCGCGTTTGACCGCGGTTGATAGCTGGCGTTGATACTTGGCCTTCGTACCGGTAATACGACTGGGTACGATTTTTCCAGTTTCAGAAACATACTGTTTTAGCATATCAAGATCTTTGTAATCGATCTCGGCAGCACCTTCCTGACTGAAACGGCAAAACTTACGACGACGATTAAAACGAGCCATGAATTATTCCCCTTTTTCCGCGGTTTCATCGGTAGCTTCTTCTACCGGTGCAGCAACTTCTTCTACTGGGGCTTCAGCTACGACTGCTTCTTCTGAGACTACAGGTGCTTCCTGAGTTTCATTTGCAGCATTATCGGGCTTAGCTTCAGTGCGCGCTTCGTGCCTAGGCTTTTCCTCGGTACGATGATCACGACGCTCAGATCTTTCGGACTTTTCAGCCTTCATGATATAAGACTCAGTAGTGATTGCTTCTGATTCGCTAAATACCGCGCTGCGAATAACTGCATCGTTGTAACGGAAAGTGGAATTCAGCTCATCCAATACATCCTGACCACATTCAATGTTCATCAGTACATAGTGAGCTTTGTGAATTTTGTTAATTGGGTATGCCAAGTGGCGGCGACCCCAATCTTCTAGACGATGAACCTTACCTTCACCACCAGTAATGGTAGCCGTGTAACGCTCGATCATTCCCGGGACCTGTTCGCTTTGGTCCGGGTGAACCATAAATATGATTTCGTAGTGACGCATTGTACCTCCTTACGGGTTAGTAGCTGCTCGCCCAATGCGATGCAACAAGGAGTATTGGCCCAATTGAACCAAGGGCGCGCATTTTACGGGGATACTGGGAGCATTTCAAGCCGTAAACTGCTGGTTTTTCAGTATAAGCGTCACTAGGAACAAGCTATGATGCGTTCACTGAAAATAGTACTTATCTTCATGGAGAAAAAAATGAAAAAAATTTCGCTATTACTCGCCACAATATTTGTTCTATCTTTGGCAGGTTGCACTAAAGTGGGCAGCGAAGCCTGGTGTGAAGATATGAAAGAAAAGCCAAAAGGTGACTGGTCAACAAATGAAGCGGGTGACTTTGCCAAGCACTGCGTATTTTAATAGCCTTTATTATTGGGAAGACTGGATAAACACTCCGCCTGCCCCTCGCTATTTGCACCACGAGCTATGGCTGCTGCTTGCCAAATGCCAATGACATCTCCCTGCCAACGAGGCAGAATCGACGTAATAATCACCTGCTCCAGTGCCACCCAAAGATAGAATAACAATACGGCACGGAACATGAGCGAATGATCCCAGATAACAGCAATAAAATACGCAGGAGCAATGCTGATGGCAGCAATTTTAGCCGCAAGTGTATGGTAGCTCGGGAAGCACTTAAACCTCACTAGGCACACCAACAAAGGAACAATCCATGAGCTGAAGGCAACCACTACATAGCTCGACTCCCGATCGAAAGTCTCAGGCCAAATCAATGTTAACCCCAACAACATGGCGGCATAGGTAATTAAATCCGCCCAGCTGTCGAGCCGAGCACCTAACTCAGTGACCTGCCCCAAGCGACGTGCCAGATACCCATCAAGAGCATCCGTAAAGAGTGAGAATGCCAAAATCCACAAAAAGGCATCTGCTTTTTTCTCAATGGCCAACAGAACCAAAACAGGTACTAGCGCCACCCTAATAGCACTGATGACATTGGGTAAATTTACCACTAGATTCTGTGTTGCCACCTGATTATTCTGGATGACCCTGTCTTTAATCACTTTGCCGTGTTTGATTTTTCTTATCCTTACCCTGGCTTGCACTGCATACAATTATCTTTTCTACTGCCTTTGCCTTACCGCTTCAAATAAACAAATGCCAGTGGCAACAGACACATTGAGGCTACTCACTGATCCCGCCATGGGCAGCTTTACTAATAGATCGCAGTTTTCTCGCGTGAGGCGCCGCAAACCTTTCTCCTCTGCGCCCATCACCAGTGCCAATGGGCCTTTAAGGTCAACATCATAAACCAGCTGATCTGTCTCACCGGCAGTTCCTACAATCCATAGCCCTTGTTGTTGCAATTGTTTAAGAGTTCGAGAAAGATTGGTAACCACCACCAGCGGCACCGCTTCCGCTGCACCACAGGCGACCTTTTGTACCGTAGGTGTAATACCCACAGAGTTGTCTTTCGGTACGATAACAGCATGAACACCCGCTGCATCGGCTGAGCGCAAACAGGCACCTAGGTTATGGGGGTCAGTGACGCCATCCAACACGAGTAAAAAAGGCGGCTGATCCAAGCCCTCGAGTAACTCAACAAGATAACTCTCATCCTGTACATCTGCTCCTTGGCAAAGTGCGGCCACCCCCTGATGTCGGCCACTAGCCAGTGAGTCCAGATCAGAGCGAAGAACCCAGGTTACAGGGATTTCCTGCTGCTCAGCCAAGTATAGAATTTTTTTTAGTCGCTGGTCGTCTCTGCCTTTTTGTACCCGTATCTCCTGAACCTTACTTGCTGAGGTTTTAAGAATGGCCTGTACCGCATGCAAACCAAACAACCATTCGCAATCATTATTATTGGTCTTATGTACTTCTTTCTTTGTCATCAATCAAATTCCGCTAACAAGGCACTCCAGAAAATTATTTTTTCGGGGAAGAGGGTTTTCTTTGTCGAGGGTTTTTTCTGGAGGTCTTTGCTTTTGTTTTGTTTCCCGACTTTCCCGAAGAAGCTTTTCCTGAACCAGCTTTCCTACCACGACTGGGCTTTTCACCTGTTTTTTTCGATGATGTCTTTTTTTTCTTAGAATTATTCGGCTTGGACCCTTCATGCTCCGCTGCCAATTCAAGTGCTTTAGGGCTCACATGGACATCTTTTTTTCCCTTCCTTCTGCCCTCCTCGACGAGGTCAAAGTCAATTTTTCGTTCATCCAGATTAACCCTGCTAACCCGTACCTTTAGTTTGTCACCGAGCCGGAAGACTCTATGGGTACGCTCACCAATTAGACGGTGGTGAGCGGTCTCATGATAATAGTAGTCCTTAGGCAGGCCGGTAATATGTACCAAGCCCTCTATATACATATCCACCAACTGAACAAACAGACCAAAACCCGTGACCGAAGCAACGACCCCTTCGTATTCTTCTCCAACTCGTGACAGTAAGTATTCACACTTGAGCCAATTCACGACATCTCGGGTTGCCTCATCTGCCCGGCGCTCAGTCATCGAGCATTGCTCACCGCTAGCGGCTAACCACGCTTCATCGTAGGGGTAAATCTGGCTGGGACGTAACACCGGTGCACCCACAACCTTTTTCGCAGAAGTTGCCCGCGCTTTCCTGCGGATCAAATACCGAATAGCCCGATGTATCAGCAAATCCGGGTATCGCCTGATTGGGGAGGTAAAGTGGGCATAAGCCGGGTAATTCAACCCAAAGTGTCCATTATTTTCCGGTTCGTAGGCGGCCCGATTCATGGAACGAAGTATAACGGTCTGGATAACGCTCGCGTCGGGGCGCCCTGCCACTTGAGAGAGCACCCGCTGAAAATCTTTCGGTGTAGGATCATCTCCCCCCGGCAGCCCCAGTCCCAGCTCACCGAGAAACTCTCTTAAATTATCTAACTTCTCTTGTCGTGGCCCACCATGAACACGATAGAGGCCGGGTAATTTATTTTTTTCCAATAAAGCGGCAGCACACACATTCGCGCAGAGCATGCACTCCTCGATCAGCTTATGTGCCTCAGTCCGATCAGCAGGAATAATTTGTTGTATCTTCCGTTCGGCATCAAACAGGATTCGTGTTTCCTGTGTTTCAAAATCGATGGCTCCTCTGATGTCTCTGGACTGACGTAACTTCTGGTAAAGCTCATAAAGGTGGTCAATATGGCTGACCACTGCATGAAACTGCTTACGAACACCGCTATTTTTATCGCCTCGCTGGGCGATCATCCCGGCAACCTGTGTGTAGGTCAGCCTGGCATGGGAGTGAATAATTCCCTCATAAAACTGAAATTTCGTCACCTGAGCACTACTATCCAATGACATTTCGCAAACCATCGTCAGGCGATCCAGATGAGGATTCAGCGAACAAAGGCCGTTGGATAACTTTTCTGGCAGCATCGGTACGACATGCTGTGGAAAATAGACCGAGTTACCTCGCTGGAAGGCTTCCCTGTCCAAGGGGCTATCAACCGCCACATAGTGGGAGACATCCGCGATAGCAACATAGAGCTTCCAGCCACCCCTACTGCGGGGCTCACAGTAGACTGCATCATCAAAATCACGGGCATCTTCACCATCGATAGTAACAAAGGGTAAATGGCGCAAATCAACTCGGTGTTGAGCATCCTCCTCCGGCACTTCACTGGGAATAGCCTCCGCTTCCGACAAAACAGCATCGGGCCAATCACAAGGAATGCCATAATTATGGATGGCAATATCGATTTCCATTCCAGGTGCAAGGTGATCACCCATCACTTGAACAATTCGTCCCGCAGGGAGGTTGTGGCGACTGGGTTGACTGGTCACTTCGACGACCACAATTTGCCCGGGCTCCACCTCTCCACGCTGATCGGCCGGAATCAAAATATCCTGGATGATCCGGGGGTTGTCCGGACGGACAAAGTGAATACCGCTTTCAATAAAGAATCGGCCTACCAGCGTCCGGGTTCGGTGTTCCACCACCTCAACAATTGATGCCTCTGAACGACCACGGCGGTCTATACCCGCAACCCGGACTAATACCTCATCCCCATCCATGACACGTCGCATCTGACGACTGGACAGAAATAAATCATCACCACCCTGAGCGGGGACCACAAACCCAAACCCTTCAGGATGTCCAATCACCCGGCCTTTAATAAGATTCATTTTATCCAGAGGACCATAGGCATTGCGGCGATTTCGAACGGTCTGCCCATCACGTTCCATAGCAGCAACACGGCGACGCAGTGCCTCGCGAGCATCATCACTCTGCACATCAAAGGCCTTACAAAGCTCTTCGTAGGTCAGTGGGCCGACGCTCTGATGGAGGAAGTCGAGAATATATTCCCGGCTTGGAACCGGGTTGTCGTATTTGGCAGCCTCGCGACTGGCAAAAGGGTCTTTATGGATATGTTTTTTCATGAAAGTGCCTGGATACGGCTAATGTTGGCTAAAAACCAGAAAATAATGCGCCATTCCTCTCATAAGAACATATTGGCTGCAGATAAACCAAGAACTTATAGCTAAATAGTGGTGACTAAGACTATCGCACCGGCACTTAATACTCATGTCTTAAAAGAAAATAAAATTAGCCGCTAACAAAAACTTTTTCACCCGATTGCTTTTTAGCCTGATACATCGCTTCATCAGCACGTTGCAACGCTGTGATAGGTGTATCGTCTTCCCGCACTTCTGTAATTCCACAGGAAATTGATACATCCAATGGCTTACCATTATTATTGAAACCAGCATTAAGAATTTTTTTGCAGGCATCTCTGGCAAAAATCTCTGCACCATCAAGAGGGGTATCCGGTAAAAGTACCACAAACTCATCACCCCCATAACGGGCGACGATATCCGAGGTCCTTGCTCGATCTCTCAATGTTTCTGCCACCTTCACCAACACCACATCACCGGCACTATGACCAAATGTATCATTAATTTTCTTGAATTTATTACAGTCCGCAAAGACCAATGATAATGGCGAGCTAACACGCTGGCGCCTGGCAAATTCCTCGGCAATTCGCTCTTCATAACCGGCCCTGTTATAAGCGCCAGTTAATGAGTCTTTCACCGCCAGATCTTGTTTTGTCTTTATTTCGCCACGGAGACTTGTTGTCTCAGCCTCCATATCCCGAACCTGCCGGGTAAGGCTTCTTACCTTCTGCTTGCTCTTCTGGTGGTGCTCTTTCTCAGCAGACAAATAATTCGCTACTTTTGAGGACAAATTAGTAAGCCCACTCTCCACCGCTATCTTAAGTACAGCTAGGTCATCATCCTGAACAGCTTTACCAATAACCTGTACATCATTATTCACTTGTTGCTCTAGCGTCTCGGCCCTTTCTAGGGAGTCATCCCCATCGGAGATGACTGAAAAAATCGCAGCCTCAACACTGTGTAATTGCTCTCGCAAGTCGCCAAGAAAATTCTGGGTGGTCACTCGTTCGTTATTGACCTTGCCACTCATACCCTCCAGCAAGGCAATCACTTCCTCCAAGACCTCTTCCATAGAGTCAACCGAAGAAGGCTGCTGTAACTGTTCCTTAAGCCACAGGGTTTCTGAAGCGTTGCCATTGAGCACATCAATGTGGCTTAGAATCTGATCCAACAGCTGACTGGACTTACCCAGAAAGACTTGCCACTGCTCATCCGCTTTATTGCCTTTTTTGTCAAACCACCCCAATACACCACTGGAAGAACCCTTCTTTGAGGACTCTGTCTCCATTGAGGTTCGAAGAAGTTTAAAAATTTCCCTCAGTGATTGGAGCTGCTCTTCCACCTGCGTAGTAGCGACTAACTGATCAGCCAGCGCTGATAATTTTGAGCGGTGAGGCTTGTCGACCTGAAGAGATTTAATACTTTGGGAAAACTCGAGAGCATAATCACCCATTGAGCTACCATTTACCCCAGAAGTCGGCTTCTCATCATGAACCAGCATAAGGCTCGCCAACTTTTCTGATAGCCGGTGTAACTCCTGCTCATCGGTATTATCTTTTATTGAGTGCCGCAATGTTTCCAGCAAGGTGTTCAGCTCTGCATCTGAACTGCCCACTAAATGTGTTAACCGAACACTTAGCCGACTTAATAATTTTTCCCGACTCATCCATCACCTCTACGGGTATATCAAAATATCCATGGCAAATTGGTTGAGATGTCTACCCTAGGATATTTTTACTAACTCGCATTATAAAAAGTTACTCATAAGAATCCATTGTCCCACTTACTCGATAGATATGCGCCAAAATTTCGGCTATCGACAAATATAAATTTTCCGGTATTTCATCCCCAAGTGGCACATTGACAAGCACGCTCGCCAACATCTCATCCTGAATCAGAGGAATATCATTTAGCGCTGCGACCTCTTCTATTTTTGCAGCAACAAGCCCTTCCCCTTTTGCCACAACTCTGGGGGCACCCACACCACTGTATTCAAGTGCGGCAGCCTGCTGTTTTCGGCGTTTAGGTTTATCGCTCATGCCTGCTCATCCAAACAAGTCGTTAAACGAACCCTATTTTTTTCCTGAAGATGGGAACCCTGCCGACAAAGTAACACTGAAACATCCAGACCTCGGCTTTCCAACCCGGTTTTTAGTTGGCCTAAGTGGCTATCCATAAACCTGGTCGTAGTGTCATCCTCTGAGTAAATAACGACAGAGACCTTCTGCCCCCTCAAAAACAACTCAGCCTCTATCATGCCAAGCACCGGTAATGTGACACTAAGCGTGGCTTTCCAATCCTGACGTTCTTCGGGAATATTGGCGGAATCACTTTCCCTGCTAATAGTGAGAAGCAAAGATTCAACTGAATCTTTGAACCGTACAGGAATCTCAAACGACCAGATACAACCACCTGCATCATCCGTCTGACAGGCGGCCAATTGATCAAGACTAATACTGGCGATAGCCCCTTCCAGCTCACGTTGTAAGTTCAATAAAGGTCCGAGCATGTGCTCACTACTAACATCACCACGTAGCTTTTGTAACCTGCGGTTTACCCGGTGGAGCAATCGAAGAAGCTCCGCTTTGAGGTCGCCCGATGGCAACAAACCACCAGTAGCGGCTAACAACTGCATTTGTGATTCAAGGAATAATCCAGACCGTCCCAAGGCGGCCTTTAACAGCTTAGGATTCGCCAGCTGATCAAGTCTATTCAAATGCTTAAGCAATCGATCAATATCATCACTCTTTACACCCAGCAATGACAAAATATTGGCACTTTGAGCTGATGCCATAAGTGTCATGATGGGATCTACCACTTTTCCCTGCTGAGGTAATAATAATTGTAGCTTCCCCAAAAGGGGGTCCGCCTGAGCCACGCTCGACGTAGAAGCGTTAACAATTTTTAAGGTGGGTATAGGGCTAAGGCTACTTACTTCTAGCATAAGTACCGCGCCTTTTTGTACTGGAATATCAACTGTAGCAGTGATCTGATGCCCACCGACACGCAATACCGTTTCTCCGGATGGAGCTTTATCTACCACCAGTGCCTGAAGAACCTGACCAACCTGCCAGGATTTGAGCCAGAGCCCAAAATTTTTCTGTTCTACCCTAGCGGCTGTTAGCGCTAACTGGAGCTCTTCCATAACAAGCTATCGGCATGTTTTATGCATAACCATTAGGATAACACCCTTAGGGACAAAAAATGACCAGAAAAGACTTAAATCTCGCACTGGATAATAGCTTCATCCAACCCGCACCCATTTCAGACGATGAGATAAATAACCAAACAGCGCCAAAAATTCCAACACCCCCACACAAACAATGTGACACGGCAGAAAACACGATAGCAATCCCAACATCGTCAAAACTGCCTGGAAAACCACCTAGCCGGTTAACCCTTGAACCCTCAGGTTACAAATGGCTCGTTATCGCTGTCGTATTCATCAACATGCTTTTTTTATTACTAGCAGGCTTGTGGTTATCAACTCAGGAACAGCCCCCTAGAGAAATGACAATCGCCGCTGCCCCCAAAGCAGACAAGAATGCAGAGCGTGAGCTCAACGAACTCAATGGCAAACTGCTATCCCTTGACCAAAAACTAGATCAACTACAACTGACACTCAGTGAACAACAACGTTTGATTGCCTCAAGCGCATTGGATCTGGACAAGCGGTTTCAAGCATTGTCATTACAATTAAAAAACACACCAGAAACTGAAACTAAAAAGACCCTCCTTCCCACAAAGGCTTGGCATGTCAACTTAGGCACTTTTTCTACCAAAGAGACTGTTCTAAAGCTACAAAAGCAAATTCAGGCTCTAGGGCATCAGATACAAATCAACACTACCTCGATTGATAACAAAACAGCTTACCGGGTACAACTTCCTGGTTTCCAGAACAGAGCGTCAGCAGAGGAGATTGCTCGCCAGATAATGGAGCAAACAAACCTAAATGGCTTGTGGGCATGGAAAGATGATTGATCTGTGACAGATGCCCACTATGTTCTTTACAGGGCTGCTCGGGCACTCCAAAATGGCGGCTATAAATTTAGCCGCCTTTTAATTTATGTGATTGAGGAGCAACTATGGATTTGGCGACATTACTCGGCATGACTGGTGCCCTTGGCATTGTTCTCGCTGCAATCTTATTTGGCGGATCTGCCCTTCTCTTTGTTAATGTTCCTGCAGTGCTGATTGTGCTTTGTGGAACATTCCTGGTCGTTATGATCAAGTTCTCTATGCAACAATTCTTAGGTGCATTTAAAGTCGCCGCCCGAGCTTTTACTTTCAAATTAGAAAGCCCTGAAGAGCTTATTGCTCAAATTGTTAAGCTATCAAATATCGCTAGAAAGGAAGGAATGCTCGCACTTGAAAATGAGAAAATCGAAAATGATTTTCTCAACGAAGGTATCACAATGCTTATCGATGGCAATGATCGTAACGTCGTAAGTACCGTTATGAATAAAAACCTTCAACAAACGATTGATCGTCACAAATGGGGTGCTAAAGTATTTTCTGCCACGGGTGATGTAGCACCTGCGATGGGCATGATCGGCACCCTCATTGGCCTGGTTCAAATGCTCTCTGCCATGGATGACCCCAAAGCTATCGGTCCGGCAATGGCCGTAGCCCTACTGACAACACTCTACGGTGCCATCTTAGCCAACGTGGTGGCATTACCTATTGCCGATAAACTGGATCTGAGAAAAACAGAAGAAGGTCGAATCAAGGCCATCTGCATCGATGGTGTTTTAGCCATCCAGGCTGGCCAAAACCCCAGAATTATTGAATCAATGCTAAAAGCCTACCTAGAACCCAAAAAGCGTAAGGAAGAAGCCAAAGCACCCGCTGAAGCAGCAGCCGCTTAAATGATCGAATTTGAAGAAGATAAGGCACCTGCTGGCGCCCCTGCATGGATGGCGACCTTTGCAGACCTCATGTCACTATTAATGTGCTTCTTCGTGCTACTGCTGTCTTTTTCCGAAATGGATGTCTTGAAATTCAAACAAATTGCCGGATCGATGAAGATGGCCTTTGGTGTTCAAAGCCAAGTTAAAGTAAAAAATATCCCCAAGGGCACCAGTATCATTGCCCGGGAATTTAGCCCCGGCCGCCCCCAACCCATTCAAATTAAAACCATCAATCAATTTACGACAGAAACAGCCAAGCCTTCACTCAAGGTTGGCAATCCCGATGCTCCAGACATCGATGCCAAGGAACTGAATAAAGATCAGACCAAAAAGCTACTTGAGAAAAAACTCAAAGCATTAATTGCTGAAACAAAGGTTGAAGCGGGCAAATTGCAAGAGGCCCTCAAGAAAGAAATTGAAGGTGGTAAAGTTGATATCGAAGCCAAAGGGCGCTCTATCACTATTCGCATCCGTGAAAAAGGGACATTTCCCTCAGGCTCTGCTACCTTACACCCAGATTTTGCGCCGGTAATGCCAACGCTTCGAGATGCCCTAAAAGATATTTCAGGAAAAATTGCTGTTGAAGGTCACACGGATAATATTCCCATCCTCAGTGAAAAATTCAGGTCTAACTGGGGGTTATCTTCCTCCCGAGCACTGTCGGTTACCCATGCTTTGATCAAGGACGGCTCATTGGATGATAACCGTTTCATGGTCGTTGGTCATGCTGACACAAAGCCACACAAACCTAACTCATCAGCACAAAACCGAGCTGAAAACAGACGCGTTGAAATCGTTATTCGTCAAGGTCTGGATTATGAAACGACCACCAGTATTAGAGATATTCAGAAATCGAACCCCAATGTATTAAACACGATGGACCTCAACGGCGAGGATCTTTCCGAGCTCCTAGAATAAGCAATAGAGGTAACCACCGTGGTAAAAAATTCTGAAAGAAGAACCTATTATCGAATCAATGATGAAGTTGGTCTAACCTATAAAATTTTAAGTCAAGACGAAGATATACAATCGTCACTATCAGGAAACCTAGGGCTATCAGTGACCAGCCTACTCGCTGAAATCGATCACGAATTTAATCAAGCAACCAATACCCTTTGGCATGAGAACCCCACTATTGCTAAAGCCCTGGGCTTACTCAATAAAAAGCTATCAATTATCGCCGCAAACAGCCTGTCAGAGGAAGGCCAAGATATTGATGATTATGAAGAAATGATGGTAAATATCAGTGGGTGCGGTTTGTCTTTTAACTGCACCGAGAACCTCTCAACTGGAACCCGCTTGCTGCTAACCATTGTACTAAAACCCGCCAATACCCCATTAAATTTTACGGGTGAGGTCATAGCCAGTGCCAATAACGCCAATAACGCAGAAAAACCATATTCGGTAAGAGTTAATTTTGATGAAAACAACAATGCTCAAGAACAATTAATTCAGCATATTGTACAGAAGCAATGTGCACAAATTAGTAAAAACATTCCAACATTAATGTCCGAAGATCAATAATCGGAACAGGATTTAATACGACAACTTACTTATTACAATCCACCCGACAACAGCATTTCCTAAGATAGACCCTCATCACTAACATCGCTCATCAATATTCACGCCAATTTTTTTATTTTTACTCTCTTGGTCTGGCGTGTCTTTGTCAGACTGTTCACAATCACGTTTCGGCTTTTCCATCGTGCCGCTGACAACGGGCTTACTTTTAGTAATAGATTTAATTTTATTGGGTCCGATTGAATCTACCATTTAGATCACCACTTTATCATTCAACAAAGATCACAAATTAATTTTCACCTGCTAACACCGCCGACTTTTTCTTCAATAGTTCGAATTCGTAACTTCGCTCGTTTTGACGCCCCTCCATAGCAGACATCACAACAAGCACCACGCGACGATTTTTTGCTCGCCCCTCATCCGTACCATTATCTGAAATTGGTTGATATTCACCATAACCAATCGACGCCATTCTCGATGGTTCAATACCATTTCTTTCGAATAGCCGAACCACTGCTGCCGCTCTAGCAGCAGACAACTCCCAATTAGAAGGAAAAATCTGGTTTTTAATAGGCTTGTTATCCGTAAAACCTTCAACATTAATACGATTGGGAAGGTCAGCAAAAACACCTGACAATTTATTGAGCACGGGTACAGAATCCGCAATTAATTCACTGCTGCCACTGGAAAATAACAAACTGGACTTAATCTCTACTTCCAACCAGAATTTATTGCGTTTTATATTGACAACTTCATCATCAATTAGCATCTCCATCTTATCTTCAACACCATCGGCTATGGTATTTACCTCGACTTCAGCCGCATTGAGCGCTTGTTGGTTAAAGCTATCATCCTCTTGTTTTTTAACCTCAAACTCGCCTTCACCACCTTCTTCAACCGCACTCATAGCTGCCTTGGCTTTTTCATCCTTACTCTTATGAAACTCGACCAATAGCGGTGTCATTATAGGTGTAGGTAGTGCTGACACATCAACATTAGTTTTAGCCATCTGTAAGGGAGACCGTACTAACTGCCCCACCTGAATCGGATTCAAAGAAGCCGTAGGGTTTCTAAAGGCGGAAACCATGGAATCGGACAGTACGCGATACTGCCCCTCATTAACGGAAGACACTGAATACATCACAACAAAAAAAGCAAAGAGAAGTGTAATAAAGTCAGCATAAGAGACTAACCAACGCTCGTGATTAACGTGCTCTTCTTGCCGCTTTTTTCTAGCCATTAGGTTAAATAACCTTCCAACTTACTTTCAATCGCCCTAGGATTTTCTCCCTCAGCAATTGAAACCACGCCATCCACCAGCATTTCGTGATATTGGGTTTGATCACTGGACAGTGTTTTCAGCTTATTCGACATCGGTAAAAAGAAAAAATTAGCCATGCCAACACCGTAAATGGTCGCCACAAATGCCACAGCTATTCCAGGCCCAAGTGTTGCTGGATCAGACAGGTTATTCATTACATGAATCAAACCCAATACCGCCCCGATAATCCCAATCGTCGGTGAATATCCACCCATTGCCTCATAAACTTTGGCTGCACTCATTTCATGATCATGACTGCTATCAACTTCAACCTCGAGTATTTTTCGTATTTCATCGGGCTCGCTGCCATCAACCAATAACAGCAATCCTTTTTTTACAAATTTGTCTGTCTCTTTATCTGCGATATTTTGCAGTCCAAGCAAGCCATCTTTACGAGCAATCTTGCTCCAATCAATAATTTTTTTGAGTGTTTCGATACGCTCAATTTTAGGTGGCAAAAACACCCATTTAAAACGCTTCATGGCATGTAGAAATACTTTAAGGGGTGTCTGGACTAGAATGGCACCCAACGTCCCACCAAAAACAATAATAAAGGCCGTCAATTGCATCAGAGAGTCGGTATGCCCACCCTCTAGCAAATTACCACCGATTACTGCCACCAGCGACAGGGTAACGCCAGCCAAGGTCAGATAATCCACTGAATGACGGTTACCAGCCACTCTAGATCTCCCCATTTAATCGCAGCATATTCAACTAACCCACTCGCTCAACCGAGTTCGCACTCGAGCCAATGCTTGACCATGCAGTTGGGAAACACGAGATTCAGAAACACCCAACACCTCACCAATTTCTTTCAGGTTTAATTCTTCGTTGTAGTAGAGCGACATCATTAGCTGTTCCTTTTCTGGCAGCGTCTGTATCGCCCCTACCAGCGCCTTCTTAAATCCCTCATCTTCAATGTGAGAAAAGGGGTCTGCCTCGCTGCTTTCTCCTTCTACATCAGAATCATCCAATGTCGTCATCCGGCAGCAAGCCAGCTCATGGGCGATATCATGATACTCCCCCAGAGACACCCCCATCGCATCAGCAATTTCCATATCACTGGCAGGTCGCCCCAACTTAGATTCCACTTGCCTAACAGCACTGGTAACCTGTTTTATTTTTTGCTGTACAGAGCGAGGCACCCAATCATTTCGGCGTACCTCATCCAACATCGCCCCTTTGATTCGAATACCGGCATAGGTAGAAAAACTGGCCCCTTGAGAAGGGTCATAGCTTTCTCTGGCCTGAATCAGGCCAATCAAGCCAACCTGGAGCAGGTCATCTAACTCCACCCCATGTGGCAACCTCGCCACGAGATGAAGCCCGATTTTTTTCACCAGGGGCAGATAATCCGTCACCACATTGTCCATGCTTTCCCGTTGGGTCTGCGCATAGACAGCCGCTTCGTTCATTCAGGCTTCAATCCCTAAACTGCCGAAATGGATCAGCCGCTCAACAAAAAATCCTAGCCCACCGGGACTACCCTCTGGACGAAAACTAGCGTCAACTGTTTCGGCTAATTTGGACAGTGCCTTTGCCGACCGGCTACTTGGATAAAGCAACACTACTGCATTTTGCTGTTGCACTGCCTTACGTAGATAATCATCCCTTGGAATAGCCCCCACATAACCCAAATAGATATCTAGAAAGCGGTCAGCCACTCGACTAACTTTCTCGTATAACTGCCGCCCCTGTGCATCGCTATCAACCATGTTAGCGAGCACTTGGAATCGTTTAACGCCGCACTCTCTATTCAACACTTTGATCAGGGCGTAAGCATCCGTGATAGAGGTCGGCTCATCACAAATCACCACCATGATTTCCTGACAAGCACTGGCAAAGGTCAACACACTGGTATCAATTCCAGCACCAGTGTCAACGATCAAAGTATCCACAGGGAAACTCAGCTCACTAAAGGCTCTAATCAATCCCGCTTGTTGCTGGGATGACAGGCTAGTCAAACTTGATACACCCGAGGATGCGGGCACTATACGAACCCCACCGGGGCCTTCCATCAGAATTTCTTCTAATGTCCGCTCACCTGAAATAACGTGTCGGATGTCATATTTTGGCTTTAACCCCAAGGCAATATCTACATTAGCCAGTCCCAGGTCAGCATCAAACAACACCACGGAACGACCCTGGCTTGCCAGGCTGACAGCCAGGTTGACGGACACATTAGTTTTACCCACACCACCCTTACCGCTGGTCACTGCAATGACGTTGACGGCAGAAGTGGCGGTCATCTGTTCGAGTCCTTGTGCTTGATTCATCATTTAAACGTTATACCGCGACTGAATGGGTTGTGTGGTTATGTTTATTTTTAGCCGAAGCCATCTTATTAGATGTAGCCTGAGCCTCCATTTCCATCAATTCAATTGCTTTGGAAATTAAGTATTCGGCACGTGCCGGAATAATATCTTCTGGCACCTTCTGCCCAGTGCTGACATAACCCAACTTCAAACTATTTTTGACGACCACATCCAGAATACAACCCAGACTCGAGGACTCATCTACTTTAGTAATCATTGCTCCAGCCAAGGCTTGTTTGCCAAACACCTGTACGACCTCATTAATCGAACCTTGTTGAGCCGTTGCTGATAACACCACATAGGTATCAATGTCATATCCTACCGACTTAAGTGTCGTGAACTGCTCGTAGAGCCGTATATCACGCTGACTCATACCTGCAGTATCAATCAACACCAACTTTCGGGAAGACAACTGATCCAATGCTGCTTTGAGTTGTTGGCCATCGGTTGCCACCACCATTGGGATACCCAGGTAGTTCGCAAATGTTTCCAACTGCTCCTGACCACCAATCCGATAACAATCTGTCGTAATTAGTGCCACCTGCTTAGCGCCGTGGCGCATCACGAAACGGGCGGCCAGTTTAGCGATGGTGGTTGTTTTTCCCACACCTGTTGAACCTACCAGCGCAACAATACCGCCCTCATTGAGTAGGCTGTCTCCCATCACCGGAATCCGCCGAGCCAGCATGCTCAAAGCCTTTTTCCAGTTACCCTCCAGATCACCCTTGGCGGGGATCTTGTCAGCGATGGCACCACAGAGAGAACGCGATAAACCTAGTTTTGCCAGGCGGTTATAAAGTGCCGCTTTTACTGATGGGCGGTCCGCCATATCCTTCCACGACAACTGTGCCAGCTCACCCTCTAACAGCCCTCGCAAATTACCCAACTCGCGCTGTAAATCAACCAAAGTGGGACTGTCAGTATTCGGTGGTACTGAAACAGGCTGATCGGCGTTAGCAATCGTATAGTTATCACCTATTGCCGCTTCATCAAAATCCATCGCTGCCACAAGCTCAACCTGCCCATTGATGTTTTTGTTAGACAAAATGACGGCATCGCCACCCATTTCTGCCCTGACCTGAGCCATAGCACTACGACTATCTTTATCAAGAAAACGTTTGATTTTCATTAGACCACCTTACTGCTGATATTGTGTCTGTTCTGTTGTGATGACTTCATTCGTATCGATTATTTTTTATACTTATCACAATCTTGCTTGTCCGCTGCCAATGGTTGACACCATTTTGATATTTTTACTCGCCGGAATTTCTTCATAACCCAGAATATAAAAATTCCCCATCCGCCCTCTTAACAACCTCGACAAAAATAACCGAATATTACTGGCCACTAGTAATACGGGGTTGTTACCTTCGGCCTCCATTCTTCCTGATGCCTCCATAACCTGATTGATCACATTTTCCATCAGCGAAGGCTCCAAACCACCCATGGTGCCTTGCATAGCACCCTGCAATATCTGTTCCAATTGAGAATCCAGAACCATCACAGACATCTCGTTCCCAACACCATTGACTGTCTGGAATATAGTCCGACCTAGTGCGACCCTCACCTGGCTGGTTAAAGTGTCAGTATCCTGACTCTTACCACCATGATCCGCCAATGCTTCGGCGATTGTTCTCACATCACGAATGGGAACGCCTTCCTCAAGAAGGTTTTGCATCACCTTGGTAACTTCACCCAATCCCAATAATTTGGGCACCAAATTCTCCACAAGCTTCGGTGAGGTCTTAGCCAGTTTATCCAATAGCTGCTGAACACCATCCTGACCGATCAGCTCATGGCCATGGTTTT
The DNA here is from genome assembly GCA_036961395.1 of Porticoccus sp. Lineage (GTDB taxonomy): Bacteria > Pseudomonadota > Gammaproteobacteria > Pseudomonadales > Porticoccaceae > Porticoccus. The sequence continues at coordinate 38,104 of JBALVP010000001.1, read as the reverse complement.
TCAGTAACTGACTAAGGTGGGTAGCAATCACTGTGCCGCTATCAACAACCGTAAAGCCCATTGCCTGAGCATCGTCCCTCAGTGAAGGATCAATCCAAACAGCATCGAGACCAAACGTGGGATCTTTAGTTACAACACCGTCCAGCTCACCATAAACTTGACCGGGATTAATCGCTAATTCTTTACCGGGGTAAACCTCACCTTGGCCGACAATCACATCATGAAAACTAAGCCGATATTCGTTAGGAGACAGGTCAAGGTTGTCACGAATATGGACTGAATGGATCAGGAAGCCCAGTTCTTGGGAGAGCTTTTTCCTCACCCCTTTTATTCGTGCCAGCAACTCGCCTCCCTGATTTTTATCCACCAATGAGATCAACCGGTAGCCAACCTCTAAACCGATTTCATCCACAGATGTCACATCATCCCAACTCAAGTCTCGGCTTTCTGCTGGTTTTTCCACAGGCTCCGGCTCTGCCGGAATCAGCTCTACCTTCTGTTGCTGTAACTGTAAATAACCCAGCCCACCCAAGATTGAAGCCAAGGAAAGAAATACCAAGTTTGGCATCCCCGGAACCAGCCCCATAATGCCTATTAATGAACCGGTCACAAACAACACTTTTGGGTTGTTGAATAACTGTGTCACAACCTCCTTACCCATGTCCTGGGAGCCGGATACTCGAGTAACAATAATGGCAGCGGCAGTGGATAACAGTAGTGATGGAAGCTGTGCCACCAACCCATCACCGATGGTCAGCAATACATAATTGTGGGCGGCTTGGCTTGCACTGAGGTCATGTTGTAGTACGCCTACCGAAAACCCACCGATGATATTGATAAACAGGATTAAAATACCGGCGACAGCATCGCCGCGAACAAACTTACTCGCACCATCCATGGAACCGTAAAAATCGGCTTCTCTGGACACATCATCCCGCCGTGTCAGCGCTTCATCTTGACTAATCAGTCCGGCATTAAGATCGGCATCAATGGCCATCTGTTTACCGGGCATGGCATCGAGAGTAAACCGGGCCGTCACTTCTGAAATTCGCCCAGCACCTTTGGTCACCACCACAAAATTAATAATCACCAAGATGGCAAAAACCACAAAACCCACGGTATAACTACCACCGACAACAAACTCTCCAAACGCCTGAATAACTCGACCCGCAGCATCGGTGCCTCCGTGGCCTTCCAAAAGCACCACTCGAGTAGAAGCCACGTTGAGGGCCAACCGCAACAAGGTGGTAATCAGTAGTACGGTTGGAAATACTGCAAAGTCCAGCGGGCGATTAGCGTAGATCGATACCAGCAATACAATCATCGCCAAGGCGATATTAAACGTGAAAAAGAGGTCCAACATAATTGGCGGCAACGGCAGCACCATCATCACCAACATCATGAATAACAATATTGGTGTTCCTAGGCCTGACAGCGCAGAAATACTGAGGCCGCTTAGCGCACCGGTGTTACTCGTGGATTCATTCATCGCCATTTATTCCTTGGTCACCAAATAGATCCTGATATTCATCGGGAATAACAAAATCATTGGGCGGGGTTATATTTTCACCCCCCCCAGTCATATTAAGTTGATAGATATACGCCAACACTTTGGCCACCGCCAAATAGAGATTCTGCGGAATTTCACCACCAATCTCTGTGGAGGCGTAAAGTGCTCGCGCCAATGGTGGAGCGGAGAAGATGGCCACCCCATTTTCAATGGCCAAACTACGAATTTTGAAAGCCACCAAATCACGCCCCTTGGCAACAACAATCGGAGCAGCTCCTGGGGTTTCCGTATACTTCATTGCCACAGAAAAATGCGTGGGGTTGGTAATAATGACATCGGCCGTGGGGACGGCATCCATCATCCTGCGTTGAGATGCTTCACGCTGAAGTGCCCGAATACGACCCTTAACTTCTGGCCGCCCATCGGTCTCCTTCATCTCATCCTTAACTTCCTTAAGAGTCATTTTTAATTGCCGGGTGTGATTCCACAGCTCAAATGGCACATCAAAAATGACAATAAAAATCATCGTAAAACTCAGTGCCACCAGACTCCACAGCAACAGACTGGTCGCCTCTGAAAATGCTTCTTTCGGTGCCAAATTTCCCAGGTTAAGAATTTTTTCCAGATTAAGATTGAACAACACAATGGTGGTAGAAATCAGGATAGAAAATTTGAATAACGCCTTGAATAATTCCAGCAAACCCTTTGCCGAAACCACCCGTTTAATGCCCTTTAATGGGCTTAGCTTTTCTAACTTGAAGGCCATCGCGGAAGGGCTAAATGACCAGCCACCCATCACCAGAGGTCCGACAAATGCACCGACTACCATCACCGCAAAAAAAGGTGTGAGAATGAGTAATGCCGACAATACCATACCCACAAACCGCACCGGAATCATATCCTTGTCGTAGGCTACTTCTCGGCTAAAACTAAATGCTGTTTCAAATAAAGCAGCAAAATCTGTAGAGATCGTACCACCCAGTGTGACCAGACCCAACGAGCCGAACAGCAGCGATAACATAGTATTGAGTTCACGAGATCGGGGAACCTGCCCCTTCTTTCGCGACTCCTGCTTGCGCCGTTCCGTCGGCTGTTCTGTACGTTCATTTGTGTCCTGATTATCAGCCATAGTCTACATACCCCTAGCGGAACACCTGTAAGGTCTGAGCCAAGCCAGCATCAAAGAAGCTAATAAGCCTCGAAAAAACAGAGGGCATAGACAGGGTAATAAATATAAATCCGGCCATAATAGTGACAGGAAAACCCACGGCAAAAATATTCAATTGCGGTGCTGCTCGAGTAATAACCCCAAAAGCTACATTGATCAGCAATACGGCTGTCAGGGCTGGCAAGGCAAGCAGTAACGCACTCAAAAACATCTGGCTACCCCACAATACGACGTTGATGGCAAAATCATTACGCCAACCTGACAAACCAATGGGCAACAATGTGAAACTATCTGCCAAAAACTGTATCAACATCAAATGGCCATCTATCGCCAAAAATATCAGCGTAGCCAGAATCACGTACAGTTGGCTAAGTACCGGTACCTGAACACCATTTTGCGGATCCACTGCCATGGCGAACCCCAGCCCCATAGTCATCGCCAAAGATTGCCCTGCAATAACGACAGCCCCAAACACCAACTGCACAATGAACCCCATGGACAGCCCGATCACCACCTGCTGACCAGCCATCAATAACCCCGCCGGCCCTAAAAACTCTACATCGGGTAAGTCGGGCAAGGACGGTACAATTAATGCCGTAATCAGTACTGCCAGTAAAATTCGGCCACGCACTGGAAATGATGATGCACTGAACACTGGAGCAGCCAGTAAGAGTGCAGAGATGCGCAGAAATGGCCAGTAGTAGCTCTGGGTCCAGGCAACCAGCTGATCAGCGGAAAATATCACGGTAATTAACCCAGCATACCCGGAATATTGTCATACAGCCGCAAGGTAAACTCTGTCAGAAGTCGCAGCATCCACGGCCCGGCAATCAACAGTGCAAAAACCAGAACAATTAATTTTGGAATAAAGCTCAGGGTCATTTCCTGAATTTGAGTAGCTGCCTGAAAAACTCCAATTAACAATCCTACGACCAGGGCTGACAACAAGAGTGGCGCCGCCAACATCATTGTTAGATACAGCGCCTCTCGACCGATATCCAATACCGCTTCTGGTGTCACAGTCTTCCCCTTCTACGTCAGGTCACAAAACTGGCAGCTAACGTGCCCACAATTAATGACCAACCATCAATCAATACGAATAACATGATTTTGAACGGTAACGAGATAAGCATGGGGGAGAGCATCATCATACCCATGGACATCAACACACTCGCCACCACCAAATCGATGACCAAAAATGGAATAAAAATGAGAAAACCTATTTGAAATGCTGTCTTCAGCTCACTGGTAAGAAAGGATGGCAACAATACTTTCATGGGAATATCATCGTCAGTCTGAAAACCATCATAACCACCGAGCTCGGAAAACATGATTAAGTCGGATTCGCGAGTTTGGTTCAGCATGAATTCCCGAAAAGGGGTTTTTGCATTGGTCAGAGCCTCCTCAAACCCAATGGTTTCATCCATATAGGGCTTAAGGCCTGTGTCATAGGCCTGCTCTAACACTGGCGACATAATAAACAGGCTTAAAAACAACGCCAGCCCAAGAATGATCTGGTTTGACGGAGTTTGTGCCGTACCCATTGCTTGCCGCAAAATAGCCAACACAACCAATACCCGTGTAAATGAGGTCATGGTGATGAGCGCTGCTGGCAACAAGCTCAACAGCGTCATCAGCATCAGAATCTGGATACTGACCGAGTATGTACTACCACCATCACTCGCTGGCGCTACTGACAATATTGGAATGGTAGCGTCGGCCCCGGCTATTAACGGGAATAACCCAAGGATAATAACCAGTACAACTTTCAGGATGCTCACAATGTTTTAGCCGAACCGAATGATGAACGCATCAATGCGGAAAAGTCAGTTTTTTTAGGCAGTGTTACTTTGGTATCAATAATCGGGCTGTCAAAGATATGAAGGGTACGAATATTTCCCGTGGCTACGCCAATAAGAAGCTGCTGTTCTCCGGCTTCAATCAGTACAATTTTTTCACGGGTACCTACTCTGGCAGAACCCAAAACCTGAATGGGCGAGCGGTCACCTGAAGGCAACCCATTCAGCTTTTTCAACAAAAAAATAAGTCCAAAAATACAACCAAAAACCAGTAACAGAGAACCAAAAACCTGAAACAAATATGCTGTATCAAAAATATCCAGTGCAGAGCCATTCCCATCTCCAGCAGCCAGAGCATCGGACGAAACTACATTCAATAGCAATAAAAGCGAAGGCAACAACCAAGCCCGTAATTTACAGCCATAAAACCGGGAATATCGAGGCATCACTTTAGCTTCTGCAAACGTTCTGATGGGCTGACAATATCAATCAGTCGCAATCCGAATTGACCGTCGACAACCACTACTTCACCTCGGGCAATCAGCGTACCATTCACCATCAAATCAAGCGGTTCGTTCACCCCGCGCTCCAACTCAACAACAGACCCCTGGTTCAGGCTAATCAATTGTTTAATGGGTAATTTGCTTCGTCCAATTTCTACAGATAAGGTCACCTGTACATCCATTAAGGCATCGAGATTTATCTCTGCACCAACAGCAGTAGTGCTAACCGGTGACGGATCGGGCTGTAACTCAGGAAGGGGTACAGCCTGTTCTACCGTAGCCTCCGGCACTTCGTCCCGGACCAAGTCAACGGCATCTTCTATTTTTTCATTCATCGCCAATCTCCAAAAATATTATAGCGAACCAGCTTTATCTTTTAGTATCTCTTTGATTTTTATTGATTTTTTTCCATTCAAAGCGCCGTGCTCTCCAACACAAAAAGGGTGCCCTTCAATGCAAACTGTCACTTCTGTGGGTATGTGAAGCGGTACGATTGCGCCCTCCCTGAGGCCCAAAACCTCAGCAAGACTGACGTTTCTCGAGGCAAATAATCCGCTAACACCTAAATCAACTGATAGCAGCTCTTGCCGAAAATAGCCCTCCCAGTTACCACCCTGCTCTGGTTTCATACTCGATGCAGGACTGCCTAAACGCGGCTTAATCGGTTCTATGGCTGAGTAAGGTACAATCCAATGGACCATTCCTTCCCACTCGAAGACTTTCACGACAAAGGAAAACTGTAATGCCAGCTCTTCCGGTGAAGCCACCTGCAGAAAATCCGGGTTAGTCTCAAAAGAAACTGTCTCGGCTTTTAGTTCAATCTTCTCACTCCAAGCCAGTTCCAGAGTTGTCAAAAACTTCTCTGTTAGCAAATCATTAATTCGTCTTTCTGTAGGTGTCAGGTCTACGCGAGAGGACTTGAAGTTTGAACTGCTTGGGCTACCACCAAAATACTGATCCACAAAAAATGAAAGAAATTCTCCCGGGAAAACAACAAAAGAAACACCATTTAAGGGCTTAACTTTTGTCAGGTTAATACCGGATGGTTCAGAAATAGACACAATAGCCTCATCCAACTTCACCAATCGGGTGTCACCCACCACAACCGCTACTGGAACTTTAAAAATATCCTGAATTGCCTGCACCAATGACAGAGAATGTTTCTCATTAATAGTTTTTAACGCCGGCATTTGTGCCAGAAGAGCCTGCTCCCGGGTGTTGAAATCAAATAGCTGACAAGATTGCCCTTCTGCTGTCTGCTCAAGTGGCACATCACCGGTGGACACACTATCCATCAGCGCATCAAGTTCACCTTCTGACAAAACTTCTTTAGTCGCCATGGCAGTTACTGCATCACAAATCCGGTAAAAAACACATCATTCACCTTGAGATTATTTTTTAAACGCACCACCTGATGAATTGAAGTCAAAACCTCTTTTCGTAGATTTTCTTTGCCCTCAACAGTATTGAGATAATCATAGTCCTGACCACTAAAGAGCATGATCAGGCTATTGCGAACAGCGGGCATATTGGTGAAAACCTTATCAATAGCCGCCTGCTCATAAGACATAATCTGAAGACTTAGCTGAAGGTAGCGAATACTACCGTTGTGCTCAAAATTCACCACAAATGCGGGGTCAAGGGCTAGATAAATAGGGGCTTCATCAGGCTCCTCAGACTGTTTAGTATTGGCAATTTCTGCTCCATCTTCGGCGGCTGGCTGATCACTCTCTCCACCCATCAAGAAAAAGGCAGCAGCACCACCACCTACCAGCAATAAAGCTACAACAATCATAATAATTTTTTTCATTCCACCACTTTCCTTCTCTTTGGCTTGTTTGGACTGTTTGCCGCCCTGACCAAGATTCAATTCATTATCTACGTCTGCCATAGTTACTCCATTGATAAACTATTGGTCTATAACGTTCTCACCAGAAACGCCAAAGCGCCTGTTCCTTGCTTTATCAGTGAGCAAAAATCATACCAATAAATTTTATTGTTAAATATCATAAAGTTACTGTTTTCTGATGCAACGAATGTCAGAGTTTTGACACGATAAGTCTCTGCACAAACAGACACTGTCGGATTTCATCTGCACTATGTAGAAAATGTGGGGGCAAGGTTGCCCCCATGGGAACCCACGGGGACAACTATATGTTCTTGTTTAGGATAGAAAGGTGAAAGAAAACCATTAATGCTTAAATATAGTAGTCTACCGTTGAGCTAGAAACCTCGAGCATCAAAGGCGTTGTATCAGCCTCCACATCCTCTCCCGAGGTTACTGTCGACTCTTCTGCCAGCTCAGTGACATTATCATTCCCCTGTTGAGACTGGGAATGATCCTTCACTTCACTCTGGGCCAACTCTAAACCGCCTTGCTCTAACATCTCTCGAAGACGGGGCATGGCCTGCTCTATTGCATCCTTGGCTACAGCGCTCTCTACTGCAAACATAACTTTGGTCTGATCACCCTCCGTTGAAATCTTAACTTCAAGGCGACCAAGTCCGGGAGGGCTCAGCTGAAGGCTTGCTTCCTGAACACCACTCTTGACCATTACACTCATTCGGCCAACAAACTCACTATCCCACCCTGAAGCACCGAGAGGTGTTGTGATGGAGGGCATCAGTGAAGATTTGGCGCTCGGTGGAAACCCACCCTCACTGGCAGGTAACATTGCGGCACCTAATGTTGGTGGTGGCAAATTAGACGGCAGGGATTTTTGTAATCCCGCCTCGAGATTGACAAACTGCTCCGTAGATTCCAATGCTATTGCTGCCTTGCCGGCAGACAATGCCTGCTGCAAGCCGGTGGTAAATTCAACGTCACCACGCCCAGGGAAAGGCATTTCTATTGCCACCTCCCCCAAAGCCTTTGCAGCCTTGCCTGCGGTTAATGCCTGCTGCAAGCCGGTGGTAAATTCAACGTCACCACGCCCAGGGAAAGGCATTTCTATTGCCACCTCCCCCAAAGCCTTTGCAGCCTTGCCTGCGGTTAATGCCTGCTGCAACCCGGGGACTACACCGCTCTCTCTTAACTCGGCAGGCCGAGCTAGCCTGCTATCGACACCATCTACCGCACCTGTATTACCTGTTGTATCTGTACCCCCCCCAGATCCTGGAGGATTAGCCAGAAATTTTTGCAGAACATCTGTCAATTTCTGGGACGCTGGCAATACAGGGGTCTCCGTATTATGAGCAACTTTTTTCTCCAACACATTCTGTAATGCTGGGATAGCCTGAGAACCGACAATCTCTATGGGTAGAGTGACTTCATCACCAATATCTTCGGGCGATACCTCAGCTGCGTCTTGTAGAGCACTGGCAACCTTTTGATCTACTACCCCCTGATCAGGCAACTCTTTGCCACCCTCTTGCGACAACTTGCCGCTCTCAGTAGGCTGAGAACTTTCAGATACAGCACCAACCGGTGATTTAGATGTCTGTTCCTGACTATTAAGCACCTCACCAAAAGGCTTACCTTTAGCCGAAGAGTCCCCGTGATCATTGGCTTTGTGGGCTGGCGACAACACCCCGACCTTGGAAGAATGTATTGGTGATATTTCAGGTGTAGGAATCAAGGCTGCATATCCTTTTGTATCTACTGGTTAGTATGTACTAAGGATGAGCAAGATATGTGCCAACGGTTAATTATGGTTGTTAACGGACTCCAGTTACCATCCGGGTCAGGGTCTTTTCATCAGACTCTTTTTGCTCCGCTTTATCTCTTGCTTGCACATGTTGCTTGTGGCGTTGATCTACCAAATGATCCAGTGCACTCCTGTGGCGAGATTCAGACAACCACTGCTCACGAGTTTCACCCAGGCTTTCTTCCGAGGCTTGCACCTCTTCAGATTGCTTCTCAATCGCCTGATTCAGCTTGTTCAAAAACAACCGGTAATCCTGTAGTTGCCGAGCATCCATACCCTGCTCACCAATCACCCCCAGCCTTGTCTCATATTCTTGCTTAAAGGTATGCAATTGATCCAACTGTTCACAATGTTGCTGATGCCCCTGCTGGCTTACCTTATATGCCTTGGCCGATTTCTGTTCCGTAGATTTAGCGACTGCAGCTACTGTATTCATTTTCCCGGCATCCACTACTTATCACCCCCACCTGTTACGCCATCTGCTGTAGAAAAAGCCTCTGACAGCAATGATAACGATACCAAACTACTCTTCATATCCACTTTTTCAGATTCCGCCTGCTGTATAAAACTACGTATATGAGGCGCGGCAAAAATAGCGCGATCAATACTGTTATCAGTACCCTGCTGATAGGCGCCGATATTAATTAAATCTCGGTTTTGCTGATAAGTGGAATACAGTCCTTTGAGCTCACGTGCCACGGAAGTCTGTTCAGTATTCACAATATTAACCATCGAACGGCTGACAGAGGACTCAATATCAATTGCGGGGAACAACCCGGAATCAGCAACTTCTCTCGATAACAGGATATGCCCATCAAGAATGGCACGAGCCGCATCTGCGACGGGATCATTATGATCATCACCTTCCATCAGTACTGTATAGACTGCTGTGATGGAACCTCGTTGCCCGTTGCCGGCTCTCTCCACCAATGTTGGTAACAAGGAAAAGACTGACGGCGGGTATCCCTTAGAAACGGGAGGCTCACCAATAGCAAGACCAATTTCACGTTGCGCTTGAGCAAAGCGGGTCAGTGAGTCCATCAATAAAAGTACATTTTTACCATGATCACGAAAATATTCGGCAATGGCCGTCGCTCGCCAGGCACCATGAACACGCATCAAAGGAGAGTCATCAGCAGGTGTGGCGACCACTATCGCTCTTGTCATCCCCTGCTCACCAAGAATATCCTCAACAAACTCACGGACTTCCCTGCCCCGCTCACCCACCAACGCCACCACGACCACATCTGCTTCAGTATGCCGGGTCATCATGCCTAACAGAGTACTTTTACCCACACCACTGCCGGCAAACAACCCCAACCGCTGACCTTTACCCATGGTCATCAAGGCATTAATGGCACGAACCCCCACATCCAAGGGTTCATTAATAGGACTGCGATGAAGAGGATTAATAGGCTCACCCCGGAGGGGGGTGTTGTGTAAACACTTAAGGGCGCCCCGTCCATCAATGGGTTTACCTGAACCATCAATAACCCGCCCCAATAGTTGTTCACCAACCGCCACCACACCGCCAGTATGAACAGGTACCACCCTAGCACCTAGCTTGATACCACGGAGGTTACCTTCGGGCATCAGGAATAAGCTACCCTCGGAAAAACCGACCACCTCCGCCTCAATGAAACTGCCCTCATCATTAACGATTCGACAGCGACCGCCAACCGGGGCCTGGCAACCGACAGCTTCAAGCTTGATGCCTATCATCCTTACCAGTGAGCCCTCCTCCTGAAGAGGGGGAGGTGAAGTAATTCCTTTTGACAGGGTGGCCAGATTCCCAGCAATCCGATTGCTGCGTTCGGCTTTGATGTCGGCCATTGATCGCATAGTCAGCCTGGGTGTCTCATCAAAAAATTAGGCTTCACAGTAATAATTCCAGGCTAGTCATCCCGCTGGGTTCCACAGGACTCCATCAAACCATCAAAAACCATTTCCATCTGTGTTTCAACTGAGGCATCTACATAAGAGGTGGGCGTTTTAACCCGACAACCTCCCGGTAGGAGATTAGTATCCTCAATCAGCTTCCAGAGTTTCCCTTCCAGCGCCTCCGGGGCTAACTGACTCACCATATCCATATCGACAGGGTTCAAAAAAACCTCAATCTCACCTTCTAACGATGACAATGTCGACACTGCCTCTGAAACAATATCAGCCACAACGTCAGAATTAATCGTTAGCTCCCTGCGGATGATTTGCTTGGCAAGCAGCATGGTAATTTGTGTCAATTCTTGAGTCACCAGTTGATCCAAACTACGGTATGGCCTTGCCATCTCATCCAGCAGTTCCGTCATGCGGTGAACAATTTGTTCTGCTTCAGCCCTGCCGGACTCCAGCCCATCCCACTTACCTACCTGAAATCCACGAGACTGAGCCAATGCCTCCAATTCAACAGGATTCGGTTGTGCAGGTCGGGACTCAGGCTCCTCAAAAAATGGCGCCTGCCAACGCTGTATTGTCTGACCCTGTTCAGACAAAATCGCCACCACCCTTACCGAGAGATATTTCACCATCATCAGCCAAACGGATAGCAATATTAAGAATTTCCTTCTGAGCCTCCTCAACCTCAGACAACTTGGTAGGGCCCTTGGCCTCCAAGTCTTCTTTCAGCATTTCTGCGGCTCTTGAGGACATATTATTGAAGAATTTATCTTTCACCCGATCATCAACACCTTTGAGGGCAATCACCAGACTATCTACCGAAATTTCTCGAATCAAACGCTGCATACCTCGATCATCCACATCCAGTAAATTATCGAAGACAAACATCATGTCGTTAATTTTTTCACTCAACTCACCATCGACCTGTTTCATGGACTCCATCAGTTCAGCTTCTGCCGTGGTATCCATATTATTCAGAATAGCCGCAGCAGTACTCATACCCTCTACAGCGGTAGGAGGGAATTTTTGGCTTTTACCCAATTGTTTTTCCAGAACCTGATCCAGTTCCTTTAATGCCGAAGGATCAATCATGTCGAGTCTGGCAATTCTCAGCATGACATCGGCCCTGATCTCAACGGGTAACAGCGACAGTACCTGGGCAGCATGGTCGCCTTCCAATGACACCAACACAATGGCAACAATTTGGGGGTGTTCCTGTTTAATCAGCCCCGCTACTGAACGTGCATCCATCCACTTGAGCGCATCCATTCCCTTGTTGCTACCGCTAGGCATCACTTTACTGAGCATGCTGCGCGCCTTATTTTCACCCAACGCCTGCACCATTACCCGCCGGGTAAAATCACCTGCACCAATACCAATAGGGTTAACCTTGCTAACCTTCTCGGAAAATTCTTGTACTACCGCTGCAATCTGCTCATTGGACACATCAGAAAGACCTGCCATAGCCTCGCCCACACTCTGCACTTCTTTTGGGGCCATGTGCCTCATGATAGCCGCAGCACCATCCTCACCCACACCAAGAAGAAAAATAGCGGCTCGTTGTACACCAGACAATTCAGATACTACTTCAGTCATCAATCAGCCCCTACCCAATTTTTTACAACATGTGCCACACGTTCAGGCTCACCCTCAACCATGGATCGAGCCATATGTAATTGCTGTTGATAGCCAGGGGCACCCCCAGGTAGCCCAAGCTGTTGCTGCTGCCCAAGCGTGACTTGGTCTTCAGCCATACCCTCACCGTAGGCCGCCATGCCATACTGAGTGGCGGGTACGCCTAATGGTTGAGCTGCAGGTGGCGGTGCTGAAGAGGCTTGCATAAGAGGACGAAGAATCGTCAATATCACTAGGAATATAGCCACACCCACTAGGCCAAATTTAGCGGCACGCCACACCCATTCTTGTTCCATCAGTGATATGGGCGGCATTGTCTCTAACTCAGGTACCTCGACAAAAGAAGCATTGATCACATTAACGCTGTCCCCACGAGACTCATCAAAACCCACCGATTCCTTCACCAGAGAAGTGACTTCGGCCAGTCTTTCTTCCGACAGAGGCACTCGCTCAGTCTCACCCTCGTCATTGACTTTCTCTAGGTAATCTACCACTACAGCCACAGAGATTTTGTTCACTGTGCCCGGCACTTCTCGAGTATGGCTGATGGTTTTATCTAGCTCATAATTACGGACTTCTCGCTTACTGGATCGACCCTTCGAGGCGGTTTCTTCTACCGAATCCTCAAGTACATCCGTGACCACTGTTTCCTCGGGAGGCTCGTTAGATAGCGTTCCAGGAACACCACCACTGCTCGCTCTACTATCATCACTGAGCTCTTCTACCAACTCCTCACTTCGAATACTGGCCTCAGGGGCATAACGTTCACTGGTTGACTCCACCATGGTGAAGTCAACATCCGCATTGACCTGGGCGCTCACCGCGCCGACACCTAAAATAGGTGTCAGTATGTCTGTAATTCGTGCCACATAGCTTTGTTCAATCTGTTGGGTGAAGCGAAACTGTTCCTTGGTATGAGCAAAGTCATCATCACCTGCCTGAGACGACAATAACTTCCCCTGATTATCAACCACGGAGACCTGCCCTGCTTCCAAGCCCGGCACACTGGATGCCACCAAATGTACAACCCCGGCCAACTGCCGTTCAGAGAGTTGTCGCCCGGCATACAAGCTTAATAATACAGAAGATGCTGGCTTGTTCTTCTTCCGCACAAAGGCTGATTGCTTAGGGAGGGCCAGATGAACACGAGCCGACTTAACACTATCCAGCGAGGCAATGGAGCGTGCCAATTCTTGTTCCAGCGCCCTGTCATAGCGGGCCTTTTCCATAAAGCTACTAACACCCATTTCTTGTTCTTTGTACAGGATATCAAAACCTGAACTATCACTTTGCGGAAGCCCTTCAGAAGCCAGCTTCAAGCGAGCCTCGTGTACCTTGTCAGCAGGCACACTGACCAATCCTGTACGATGATTAACCTGATAACGTGTGCCACTTCCCTCCAAAGAGCGCACAATCTCTGCTGTGGCACTGGGGGAGAGTTCACTATAGATCGGTGTGAAATCCGGGGTCATTGACCACTGAACCAATCCGATACCTAGCGCGATACTGCCAGCCAAGCCCAGTAGTAAACCCAGCTGTCGTGCAACAGGCTGCCGGCTTAAGTTGTTAAATCGGTTAATCAGGTTTTGAGAATTTAATGCCATATCATTTTCTTAGTGGTTAATTATTTTTTAGTACGAAAAAACAATGCTAGTTAGACCTGCATATTCATCACTTCTTGATAAGCACTGAGTAGCTTATTCCGAACCTGTGTCATCGCTTGAAATGAGAGGCTGGCTTTCTGCATGGCGACCATCACCTCGGGTAAAGACACATCAGGGTCACCCATTTCGAATGCTGTAGCCAACTCTTTGCTCTCAACTTTGGCCTCGTTGACCTGTGCTATAGAGTCTTTCATCAACGTGCCGAAATCAGCTCCACCAGCACCCTCAGCACCCTCAAGATCTCTGCCAGAATTGATATTTCCCGCAGCGGCAGCCATTACTCTCATTTGAGCCAGAACCTGATTAATTTCCATGTCGCTCATAGATTATCTTCTCCTGTATTCACTTCTTATCAACTGATAGCAGGTATCGCCACACCCTGCTCTTTTAATCTCGCCAGTTTGTAACGCAACGTACGAGGACTAATGCCCAATCGTTCCGCTGCATCCTTACGGCAGCCATCAACGGACTTTAGTGCATCAACTATCAACTGTTTTTCCCTGGCCTTGAGATCGCCATCCAGTTGCTGTCCGTTACCGTTACCTTCATCTTGACCTTGATCTTGATCTTGATCTTGATTTTCCGTATCCAACGCCAGCGAATCCTCAAAGAAGATATTCTCTCCAGTGATTTGATCTCCTACGACCAGGATAGCCGACCGCTGTATGCAGTTATCCAATTCCCGCACATTACCATTCCAACGGTGAGCCAATAGGCGCTGTTCGGCATCTGCGGTAAAACATAACAACCGCTCACCGGCATGGCGCTGAAGCAAGGCATTGGCCAGAGGCATAATATCTTTGGGACGCTTTCTTAGAGGGGGGATATGAATAGGAAAAACATTCAGACGATAATAAAGATCCTCACGGAACCGTCCAGCAGCCACTTCTTCTCGAAGGTTTCTATTGGTTGTAGCCAACACTCGAACATCCAGAGGAATCATCGTATTGCCGCCAAGTCTTTCTACTTCTTTTTCCTGTAATACTCTCAATAATTTCGCTTGAAGACCTAAATCCATCTCTGATATTTCATCTAACAGCAACGTGCCGCCATTTGCTTGCTCAAACTTACCGGCTCGGGACTGATAGGCGCCGGTATAGGCACCCTTCTCGTAACCAAAGAGCATGGATTCCAACATGGTTTCTGGGATCGCAGCACAGTTTAAGGCGACAAAAGTCTTATCCACTCGCTCAGAATTCTCATGGATATATTGAGCCACCACTTCCTTACCTGTACCAGACTCACCACTGATCAGTACGGTAGCATTGGTCGTCGACACCCTGCGGGCCAGCTCACATAGCTGTAACATTTTTGGATCTTCAGCAATCATCCCCTGGCTGCTATGATCGCCACTCACACCCAATCGACTGACCATCTCCAACAGAACCTCAGCCTCGAATGGCTTTAACAGATAATCCGTTGCACCCTCTCGCATCGCCTTCACTGCGTTCTCAATACTGCCGTGAGCCGTCACCAATACAAAAGGCAGCTCCGCTCGCTTGGACTTCACTTCACGCAATAAGGTATGGCCGTCCATCTGATCCATCTGCACATCGCTGATCACCAGATCTACACGTTCTTTCTCCAAACATTTTAGTGCCTCAACACCATTGCAGGCAGACACTGTCTGGTAACCACCATACTGAATGGTGTCACACAGAGCATCACGCAGAGTTTCATCATCTTCAACAACCAAGACTCTCGTAGGACTATTCACTAGCAATACCTCCCTCATTGACCAATGGCAAATTGATCAGAAATTCTGCGCCACCTTCGGGCCTGTTCCGAACTGAAATTTCCCCACCATGATTACTGACAGTCATGGCAACCACCGCCAATCCCAGACCAGTACCCTGTGTGCGTGTAGTAAAAAATGGATCAAAAACCCGATCTATAATTTCTTCACTGATACCAGGACCATCATCTCGGACACCCAGTTGCAGCCAATCGCCATTCAATGCGGTAACCCACAGATCCAGTCTCACCGGGCCATCAACAACTTCTATTGCATTCATCGTCAGGTTACTCAGCGCACCAATTAATTCATCTTGGTCACCGATGATCTTCAATGTGTTATCAACATAGGGCATCGAGATATTTGATTGACTCTTTTCCAGCTGCGGCATGACCGTTGCCCTAAAGCCTTCTAATACATCACTTAAACAAATCACCTCTGTTGCTGGCGTTTCGCCCCTCAAAAAACTGAGCATACTATCCACCAAGTGACCCATGTGGCTGAGTCGCTCACTCACCTTGGACGATATCTTCCGGCGCTGCTCTGAACCTAGGTCATGGCGACCAAGCTGGGAAAGATAAAGTGTCGTTGAACTAAGAGGAGTGCGAATCTGATGTGCCAATCTTGCGGCCATTTCGCCGAGCGCTGTTAGCCGTTTTTTACGACCAAGTTGTTCCTGTAACTGGTGAATCTCGGACACATCAGTGATCAACACCACCGAATCACCGGTTTTATCTAATTGACGGCTAACGACCGATATACACTTGCCGTTGTTGAGTTCCAGCTCTCGAGATTGAAGTTCAGCGCTTCCAGATACCCTCAGAAGTGCATCGCTCCATGGCTCCCCTATAAGAGGCTCGCCCAGCAAATCGATAGCTTCAGGGTTGGCATCACGAATGACTTGGCGGCGATCAACAATTAAAACGCCACCAGGGAGAACGGAGAGAAGAGAGGATAATCGGTGTGCCAATCGTTCTTTTTCAGCCAGTTCACGAAGCTTCGCTGATCGAGCCATCGTGAGCTCGCTGGTGAGCCCGGCAACCTTCGACTCAAGCTCTCGATAGGATGTATCCAGCTCGAGGGAAACACGATTAAAAACGTCAAAAGCCTGCTCTAACTGGCTTGCTGACAGCGACTCTACCTGGCTCATACCGTTTCTCTCTATGACTAGCTCGACAAATTCGGCTAATTAAACGAGAAATTGCAATAACCATGCCCAAATAGAATATCGCTATAAAAACAAAGAGTTATACAAGATGAGATTCTTTGAAGTCAAAAATATGACGTTTCATCTGAGCGACAAATTTCGAATTTTCGCATTTTTTCAACCAATGTGGTCCGCTGTAAATTCAATAACTTAGCCGCTCGGGCAACGACCCAATCTTCCTGATCTAATGCCTGAGCCATCAGGGCACACTCGATACCGGATAAGTGAGACTTCAGGTCGATGCCATTAGGAGGCAGAATCGTAGCACTCAGGTGATCGTCTGAAACCTGCTTCTGCCCAAGAGGCTCCTCAAGCTGTTCAGAAATCCAATCCTGATTAGGCCTGAATTTATCGGGTAAATCAGACCATTTCACTAATTGTCTCGGATACAGGATAGCTAACCGTTCGATCAAGTTAGACAACTCCCTGACATTGCCTGGCCAATAATACTTGGTCAGGGATGCCATGGCACAGTCATCCAATTTAACAGCACCACGTTGTTCTATCTCCATACGACCAACAAACTTTTTTATCAGCAGTGGAATATCTTCAACTCGGTTTCGTAGAGGCGGTGTTTCAATAGGGAACACATTAAGGCGGTAGAATAAATCCATTCTGAATTTACCCTCCGCAACCAATTGCTCCAGGTTTTGGTGGGTAGCTGCAATAATTCGAACATCAGAACAGATAGTCTTATTGCTTCCCACTCGCTCAAAGGTTTTTTCCTGGAGAACACGTAGAAGCTTTACCTGCATATTCATCGGCATATCGCCAATTTCATCCAGGAATAAGGTGCCACCACCAGCTATTTCGAAGCGGCCTTGGCGTGAACTAATCGCACCGGTAAAAGCACCCTTTTCGTGACCAAACAACTCAGATTCAAGTAACTCAGGAGGAATCGCACCACAATTAATCGGCACAAAAGGGTGATGACTACGATTGGAAAAATCATGGACACCACGAGCCACAACCTCCTTTCCGGTACCCGACTCGCCCAAAATTAGTACTGTCGCCTCAGTGCCAGCAACCTGCTTAATCAACTCACGGGTATAGTGAATGTCTCGGCTGGAGCCCACCAGGCTTCGAAACAACTTAGCCGATTGTTCTCCCTTTGAATTTTTCAGGGATTTACCAAGAAGCTCCGCTTCATGTATGACACTAAGGAGATTTTTATAGGTGATCGGTGCTGGTAAAGACCCTGCCACCCTACTCTTGATTGGCGCCGGTAGAGGCGGGTAATCCTCTTCATTTTCCATCAGATAACAGGGGGTATTTAACCCTGCTTCTTTGAGCACAGCCACAGAGGCTTTTAACAACTCAAGGTCTTTACCGTCTCTCACCAGTATCACCACAATATTTTCAAGACTGAAAACTAGAGATGACAAAGCCTTCTCGTCGGAAACCACATGGGCTCGAGAATCAAGGAATTCTATGAGATTTGCTGTTTGTTGAGCACGTTCATTGTCAGAATCAACGACTACAACTTGTTTCAACTGCTTTGGCATTAAGTCAATTTTCCCTGTTACTGTTATTGTTATTCCTCTTTCAGTGCTAGTGCTCCATGAGAATCTACACGATTATTTTTATACTGTTCCGACAGGTGCTTTTGTAATGACTCGGCCTCTCTAATTCACCGTCGATGTAAACTTGCGGGGCGGCATTCTCGGTGCACGCGGAAAGAATGTCAAGATTCTGACGGTCAACTAAGCAAGCTTTATGGGAGGCAGCGAAGGAAGGTCAAAAAACTTACAGGATTATCGTAATATTATGAATTGCTTGACTTTTTAAAGGCAATCGCACGGCGGTGATGCCGAAAAATAAGCTTATCCAACCAAGTCTTGGCAGAGCCGGACAACCCCAAATACCCCACCTTTGCTTGACCCAAGTCATAGTTACCTTGATTACTTACCACCTTGCCATAGAAACACAGTGGTTTAGGCGTTCCACGCTGAATATAGACCTGAACAAACACTGTTTGATTTGGCTTAGGAACGTTTTTTCCCTCCCATTCAATTCCGTTTGAGGAAATAGTGACTCGTGACATTTCTGGAATATCCAACTGCTTATAAATCAGCTGGCTAACCAAATCTAATAGCAGGTTTAACTTCAAATCCAACCGTGAAATTTCTTGAGATAGACTTGGAGCATCTTCCGACACATCTTTGGAAAATTCGCTAATAGCAGAAACGGCTCTCAAAAAAGATTCATTGGATTCATTCACTAACGCCAAATGAGAATCATCAGGCTGGTAAGCAACGGGCTTCCATGTAATGGAAATATTATCAGTAAACGCTAGGCCACCTGGGGCTTCTTCTTGATTATCTGACACCTTTCGCTCCACATCATCAGTTAGATCTTTTATTGCCTACCAAGAAGACAACATATTTTCTACCTACTAACTGAAATATACACGTCATTAGTCTTTAGGTCAGCCTCTCAACAATATAGTCAGAAAAATATTCATCGGTTTCTTGAAAATTAATCAGGAATGTAGAGTGCTACACAAAGAGATCAAACCCTATAGATAACCATCGGTGCCGTCAGTTTTTTATGACTTACTTTTGCTTAACGTACTACTTGTTTAACGTACTACATCAATTTTTTGATAACTACCCACTGCACTACGATTCCTTGAATATTCTACGCCCTGCTCCATGACGATATCCCTGGCAATTTTTAATTTCGCCATCAACTCTTCATTGAGGTGTAACAGTGCCGCAATAGCCTCTGCTATTAGGACTGAGTCTGCTACAGACTTCGCATCAGAAAAACAGGCCGACAAATCGTCCCGTCGATCCAGCTCAAGTTCGGTCACTTGTTCCCACTCACCATTATCCGCATGAAATAACATTTTCTTGGTAAGCGTTAACACATGTGCCAAGCGGCGACATTGCCGTGCCTGGTCCGACAGCGGCTGCACCTGGTCTGACATAGTTTGCTCCTGGGCTACTGCCAACATAGTTATACCTTTCTTACATCGCTGGGGATAGACGCCCAACCTGCCTTTATTTCTTTTATGAGTGAACTGACTTCATCCAAGACTGTGACATCAGAGGTTGTATTGGCTTCCATGAGGCGTCGCTCAATGTAATCGTAGAGAGAACCGAGGTTAACCGAGATTTCACCGCCCTTGTCATAATCCAGGTTGGCACGAAGACTGTCGATAATTGCGATGGCGCTGCTAATTAATTCACCCTTACGGGATATTTCACTACGACTGATTGCCCCTCGGGCTGACGCTACTCGATCAAGCACACCTTCCATCAGCATGGTAATCAAATGGTGGGGCGTGGAATCCATAATACTGGTTTGCACACCGATATTTTTGTATAGATTTAATGCTGACATCTGGTTCATTTATAACCCTATTAAAATTAATTACTAGCCAGAGAATCCGGCTTTGGCAGCGAAGATAATTGCTGTGTCAAAAAATTACTGGTGCCCTGTAATCTCGATAAGAGCATATCCAAAGCATTAAACTTAGCGCGATACCGTGCTTCAATCGATTCCATTCTTCGACTGAGCACTTCCCGTTGATCGCCGATATCATCAATGCGATCCTGAAGACCATCTGTTCTCGAATCCAAAATACCATCAGACTCAAGAAAACTCGTGACCATCAAATTGACTTGATAAGCAATGCCCTGGGAGAAATCTACTGTGCCCCTGTCACCCGTCGTGCCACCATCAATCAATAGTGCTAACCCTTCTGCATCACTACCCAGTGCACCACTCAATGTCTGACCGGCACCACTCGCAGCAACCCCACCAATCGTACCCGCCACATTCAGGCCATTGGTTCCTGTCGCTATTGAAAACCCAAGTTCGGCAGTAGTATTTGTATCAATGGCTATAACTTCCACCTTCGAAGCCGAACCATATCGATCAGAAGTAATTTCAAAATGATCTACATTGAACACTACCGTGGCTGTGACGCCCTCCCCGGCAAGGGCGCTATCGCCATTAATCCGTGACTGCAGTTCTGCAGCAAGCGCTGCTCCGCTGGTGTAATTTCCCTGGGTCAGAGAAATACTGCCGCTGGTAACACCATCCACTTTGAGGGTGAAGTTATCATTATCATCGTCAATATCGAGAGGGAATGTTGCAACAGCACTCAACAGCTGCCCCTTCGTTGATAACTGAGTAATATTGATGGCATGACTACCCACTACCGTTTCTTCAGTTGAGGTAACAAAACCGATATTACTGTCAGAGGAAAAACCCACTGCAGCGAACATACCGACCACCTCATCGAAATAGTTTTCGAGCACCGCATCCAGATCTCCGCTATCTGTGGCAAGTGTTCCATCAGACTGAGTTGTGATGCCAATTTCACTGAGGCTGTCAAATGGTCCTTTAAATCCTTCTACGGCATTACTCAATACCTGTCGCAACTGACTAGTAATTGATCGTGCAGAAAAATCCCCCTGCAACGCGCCTGCTGAGCCAATATCTGCGTCGTAAGCAGTAAGGCTATTTACTGTTTCTATAAAACTGTTATAGCTGCTGACAAAATCGGTAATCGCTTCTTTTACACCAGCACGATCTTCGGCCACGCTAACCGTAACCGGTTCCGTACTCGTCACATCTTTGAGCGTAATATCTACGCCATCAATCACATTATTAGCGGCATTGTCACTATGACTGATCGTCAAACCATTAATGGTAAAAACTGCATTCTGAGCGGCTACCGTCTGAGTTAGATTGATCGCCGAACTATTAAAAGCCAATGCCGATAATCCGGAACTATCAATATCATTATTATCGCCAGTGTCATCCACACTGATTTCTAGGCTATTTTCATCGCCAGTTGACTCAGAGCTCATCAGTAATCGATACCCGGAGCCATCGTTCACAATAACGGCTGCAACCCCAATATCAGCATCATTAATGGCATCACGCACCCCTTCCAGAGTGTTGTTACTACTGTCGATATTAATCGTGGCAACCCCGCGCTCAGGATTAACAGCAAAGCTGTTATAACTCTCCGGGCCGGGGTCTGGGGAAGTATAGTCTGTAGTCCCAAAGCGAATGGTAATGGTGCCTGTACCAACCGCGTCCGAGACTGAAGCGTAGCTGTCGCTCGCCAGCGAATGAGAATTCGCTAACTGGGTCACGGTTAAATCATAACTGGATGTAGCGGCATCCGCTTCCGCAGAAACGGTAACAATGTCTTCATTGCTTGAAGTGGCTGTGCGCTGCCCAAAAGTGGATAGGGTGTTCAGACTAGAAAGACTACTTTGAAATGAAGAGAGCGCTCCCTTAAAGGAACCAAAGGCTGAGAGTTCAGCCGTTAGGGTGATCTCCTGACGAGTTAACCGAGTATCAGCCGGCGACCGTTCGGCAGCCACCAGCTGTGTGACCAGTCCCTCAATGTCGAGGCCAGAACCAATTCCCGTTGCTGTTAACATCTAGCCCCCCTAATTCAAAAAGCCAGCAAAAATTATTGCCATCTCACTTCTCTGAAAAAATTTCAATTAAATACTTAACAGAGAACAAACTGCAAAGTGGATGCCAACTTTTTGAATGTCACACAAAGATTTATCACCCTTCGCTATTCATTAACAATCCCTTAACCGGGTCTGGCGTATTTTCGGCAATATAGCGAGCCATCGCGACTATTTCTTCCGAGGGTATTTGGCGAATAACTTCATCGGTACCGCTGTCTGTTACCGTTATAATGGTACTTCCAGCCTGATCATCTACTTGAAACTGTAACTCTCTAGATACATTCTGAATGTAATTTGAAATATCACTGACCGCTTCAACCACTTCGTCCCGAGTCACTTCAGACACAGGTTGTTGCGGTGAAACCTTGCCGCTCTCAGGCATATCTTGCCGCCCCTGAACAGCGGTAGTATTCGTTGTTGCCATTGAGCTAGCAACCAGCGACAGTAAATGAGTTGTGACTGCTGAATCGGACATATTTTTACCCTCTCTCAGGAAGTTTTTTTGTAGTGCCATCTTCAGGGTAAAAAAGGGGGCGAAAGCTCGCCCCCCTCCTTACACTCAAAACTAAATGGTCTCCACCATATTACCGGAGAAGAGCCAGAACGTTTTGTGGTCCAGAGTTAGCTTGAGACAACATTGCTGTACCCGCTTGCTGCAGAATCTGCGCACGGGTCAGATTGGCTGTTTCAGCGGCAAAGTCCGTATCCATAATCCGCGAGCGAGAAGCCGACAGGTTCTCAGAGGAGGTTTGTACACTTCTTACTACCGATTCAAAGCGGTTTTGAACAGCACCCAATGTTGCACGAGCGGAGTTGACAGTGGTCAACGAGCTATCAATCAAATCAATGGCCGATTGCGCACCAGCGAAGTTACCTACAGTTAAGGTATCAATACCCGTGGCTGTGGTAACTGTGGCAAAGGCAGCATTTACATAACCAGCAACAGTTGCATCATTTGCAGTACCGGCAATAGTAAAAGCTGCCGCACTGTTCAGTGACAGCTGACCAGTAGCCGCATCATAAGACGCGCCAACACCGGTAGTTTGAGAAACATTGTTAATGGCGTTAACCAATTGCCCTGCACGCTCTGCAGCGCTACCAGCACCGGCAATCGCACCAATATCGGTACCATTAATAGTCACACCGCCAGCAGCAATTGCTGTAGCAAAACCTGTAAGACCAGAAGCTGCAACAGAAAGACCTGCCGTGGTGTTTGTTGAAACAGAACCCAGTGCTGCGGTATTCGCATCAGCTGTTGCTGAAATAGTGATGGTTTCACCCGCATTTGCACCCACTTGGAACACAGCACCATTAAAGCTACCATCCACCAATTTAACACCGTTAAATTGGGTTGAGTCCGCAACGCGGTCAATCTCACTCAGCAGCTGAGTCACCTCAATTTGTAGCGCATCACGGTCACTTTGTGAGTTCGTAGCATTGGAAGACTGTACCGCCAACTCACGAATCCGTTGTAAGTTATTAGTTACCTCAGACAATGCACCTTCAGCCGTTTGTGCCAGAGAAACACCATCATTGGCATTACGTGCTGCCTGATTCAAGCCGCGAATCTGGGCAGTGAAGCGTTCGGAAATAGCAAGACCAGCGGCATCATCCTTGGCACTGTTAATGCGCAGGCCGGAAGACATACGCTCGAGTGACGTATTCAATGCACCTTGCGAACTATTGAGATTACGCTGCGCATTGAGAGAAGCGATATTAGTATTAATTACCTGTGGCATAAGATTATTCCCCTTATTTCCGCTTTGCCGGCAGTGACCGGGTACTGCGGTATTTCTTTTACGGTTGAAATCACATATCGACTGTGTTTCTCACCGCCGATACTCCTAACTTATCGACACCACAAGGAATAACTTTAGAGTTTTTTAGTATTTATTTTCAATCGCTTATTTTTAAAAGGAACAGCGTGCTCCAGTTAACGCTGTTTTGGGTGGAATTTGAACTAGATCACATTATTTATCTGGCCAGACACCCTAACGGAAGAAAATGATTAAGAAGAGAATGACACACCGCATCTCAGAGAAGCACTTGTTATATACGAAGTATTTTTTATGCATACAGGGATGATGGAGACGATAGAAAAGAGCTTACCGAGAGGACGACTATGCGGCAGGAAATACTGCCCACTGGGTGACAGCAATCAACTGACAAACATTACACATCGATTTTATAAATAATTAAATAGCGACAACCCCTGCACTTTCACGTAACTCTGTTGTGCCGCTTGCAGCGCAGTGAGCTGGAGATTAAAACGACTGATTGCTTCGGTATAATCCAAGTCCTGGATACCTGAAAGGGTTCCCTGAAGCTGTAGCGTAAAGCTTTCATTGATATTCTGCTGGCTTTCTACCTGACTAAGCCGAACACCGACACTCGCTCTCACTTCAAGTACATGCCCCAAAGCCTGGTCAAGATTGTTCAGTGCCTGCCCCATGCCATTGTTCACCACGGCAGTTTCTGCCAGTGTCGAACCGGAACCCTTGAGGTCATCCACAATGTTTTGCAGGGTAGCAAACATATCCTGTTTGATTGAAGGCGAGACCTCAAAGCTGTCGCCATCTGCTGGCACACCGCTAAACGGAATATTCGCACCAGCAAAGGAAATATTATCACCATCCACATAGTTACCACTGGCAACTACTACCGCTGATGAATCCACCACCTGATAGGTAACAGGGTCAGCGGGTGTTGGTTGGCTAAACGTAATGCTGTAGTTGTCAGGTACAAAAGTACCACTGACTGAACTAGCCCCCACCACGACCGAACCCGCATTACCCACATCAGGCTCTATGTCAAAGGTGCCATTACCAGAGGGTATCGACATAAACACATCAAACCCCGAATCTCTCACAGCCACCTGGCTACCGCTGGCCAGCTGAAGAAAGCGCTGCCCGTCATCGCCATTGTAGGAAAACCCACCTGTTTGATGACTAAACGGTTCTGAACCGGCCTGAAAACCCGCAAAAATATATTCACCATTGGCATCTCGGGTATTTGATAATGCCTGTAATTCACTCAGGTGTGCTTCAATTTCAACCGCAATACTCCGACGGGTTTCTGGGCCCTGACTCCCATTATTAGCCTGCACTACCAATTCTCGTACCTGTTGCAATAAATTACCCACATTGGCCAACACATTTTCTTCCTGTACTAGCTGACCTTGAGCAAGATTGCCGTTACGCTGATACTGGTCAATCATTTCCAAATT
This sequence comes from Porticoccus sp., assembly GCA_036961395.1. Classification (GTDB taxonomy): domain Bacteria; phylum Pseudomonadota; class Gammaproteobacteria; order Pseudomonadales; family Porticoccaceae; genus Porticoccus. Next base: position 12,667 of record JBALVP010000001.1, on the reverse strand, counting down.
TTCGGTAATATCGAGAACCTGCACCGCTGCAACCGGATCATCAGAAGGTGTGAGCACCCGACGACCTGTAGCCAACTGCTGCTCCGTTTGACTCAGTTTTGCCTGCTGATCAAGGATGGCAGAAATGCCCTGCTGAAAAATTTGAACACTGGATAAACGCATAAACTCTATTCCTGAATTCCTATCGCCTTGGTGACTATCACCTGAGTGACTAGCGTCGCGTCGCACTTAACAGCGTCTGGAACAGCTGATCAGCCACCGTAATCAATTGTGCCGCTGCCTGATAAGCCTGTTGAAAACGAATTAAGTTGGCAGCCTCTTCATCGAGGTTTACTCCAGACACACTGTCTCTGGCCGATACGGCATGACTTAGCAATACTCTTTCTGTATTAGCGCCCGATTCTGCCTGTCGGGTTTTCACCGCAACATCTGCTACCAAGCGGCTATAAGTATCCTGATAACTCGCAGTACCTCCCAGCATCTCACGGGAAGTCTGCAATCCTGCCAAAGCTAAAGCATTGCGGTTATCACCACTACCACTCGTATTGTTCTCAATAATTAACTCATCACCAGACTGGGGTTCACCACTCAGGGTAAATTCAAAACCACCGAGAGAAAATGTTTTACCGCCATCTTCTATCGCGGGATCATAGGCCAGTGGACCACCCGCAATACCAGTCACATCAAACCCGGGAACACCGGCACCGAGAGCGTCCGGGTTAAAGGTCAGAGTAACCTGAGATGGCAGTGGCAGCGCTGAAGCATCCGCCACACTCAACACATCAATACTGGCTGAACCCGTATTAGTTAACACTTCTTGAGCACGCAATGGCGAAGCCGCAGCAAAATCTTCAGGCCGGGTTAGCGCCACATCAAACAGTGTCGCCCCCTGTCGTGTGGGCTGGATTAAGAAGGTATCTCCATCCACAGGCGCGCCAGCAACATCAATGGTCAGCCCATCGACAGAATATGGTCCGGCACCCGTTTGGGTGGCCTTAGTCGTGAGATTGGTCAGGGTCCATTGAGCACCATCAAAGCGCACGCTGTAATCATCACCGGTCAGAGCGGAAGCATCACTGATAGAGACATTAATTGAAGATGCACCTGAGTTACTCCGGTGCGCTGAGAAGGTCGCCTCCACGGGTAAAAAGAAATCACCGCCTGGCTGGCCATTGAGATCCACTCCCAGCTGATGCTGCTCATTAAATGTCGCAGCAAGACCCGTCGCAACGAACCCAAGCTGGCTTCTAGCTGGATCAAGCACCTGCTCCCGAAAATCCAGTATCGCACCCAGTTCACCACCACTCAAAAAACGACTAAGATCGGTGACGCCACCGGAAAGCCCCGCAACACCTACCTTAAGCTGGGTTCCATCATAAGGGTCCTGAAAAGTTTGCAACTGTTGTGCCGTGTAACCAACAACCAGTGATTGCCCATTACCAATCATCACATTAACCGCACCATCTGATTGCTCGACAGTAGTGACGCTAATTTTTTCTGATAACTGGGTGATCAACTGGTCACGGGTATCAAGCAAATCATTGGGAGGCGCACCTCCTGCCTGTGCGGTGATCTGTTCATTGAGATCAGCAATACCACGTGCCATCAAATTAATATCGCTGACTGAGGTGGCAATCCGGGCATTCAATTCATCACTGGTATTACGAAAATTATTGTCCAGATGGTGGAAGCGATCAGCTAACACCTGCGCCTCACCGAGCAACACCTGACGCTCTGGCAAAGAACCTGGATTATTCGCCACATCCTGCATAGCGCCAAAAAAGCTATCAAGGGTCGGTGCCAGCCCAACGGCTGGGTCTGCCAGCAAACCATCTAACCGGCTGGAGAGTTCAGAAAAGGCTTGATAACCACTTTGGGAAGTTGTTCGAGTACGAACTTCGGACACCAGAAACTGGTCGTAGTAACGCTGAATGGAATCGGTGGTCACACCAGAACCGATATAGCTACTACCATTAAACTGGGGTGGCAATGTTTCAAAATTCACTTGTTGGCGGCTGTAACCATCGGTATTGACGTTGGCAATATTATGACCCGTCGTATTGATTGCTCTCTGAAGTGAAAGCAGCGCCGATGTTCCTACATTTAAAATATCTGCCACGATTCTTTACCTGTTTCCCTTTATTGGAAATCCACCGTTATCCATTTGATAGCGGCAGTTATTGAGAATTCTTTAGCTCATTTATCACCGAGCTGTAATTGCTTTTGTCCAAAATACCTAAAATTTTCTCTGCGTATTTGGGATCGGTCGCATAGCCCGCATTTTGCAACTCGACCAAAAACTCTTTACTGTCGGCCACACTCTTGAGGGCCTGCTGATAGCGCGGACTACTTTTCAGAAAATCAGCATAGTCCGAAAAAGATGCGGTCAAGGAGTCATATGCACGAAACGTTGCTTTTTCCAAAGCTGCCAACCCATCTCGGAATTCCAGCGTATTAACCGTCGCCAAATCACCCCTCCAATCACCACCTGCTTTAATGCCAAACAAATTAAAGCTACTACCTTCTGCAGACTGGATTACTTTTTTGCCCCAACCCGTTTCCAATGCAGACTGTGCCACCAACACAGCAGGGTCCACCCCTAACTGCTTCGCCGCCGAAACAGCGTCGTCCCATACATTACGGATAAACTCTTCTGGAGATGCAGGCAACCAACTGGTCTTGTCATTTTTCTTAACAACGACAGGCTCAACCCTTGATTCAACTCCCACGCCCACCAAGGCCGGCGCCTTTGTCGTTCCAGCAAGTCTCGTTCCAGTGAGCGTCGACCCAGTTAACGCCTCGCCGGGGGTGTCATTTGCCGCATCAACACGAACCTCTGAAGAGGAAAACAGCCCCAATACTTGACGCCTGATGCCTACCGGCACTTGGTCAAAAGAAACGATGGGCTTAGGGGCATCCTGTTGACCGGGCGTCTGCAGGTCGGCTATCTGCTGTTTTTTATCGCCAGATTGGCCGCCATTGAGTTGTGTTACCAGTGTTTCGGCAAGCCCAATACCACCCCGCTGGGATAAGTCTAATGACACTTGTTTATCAAACATTTGCTGGTATAAATCGAGCTGGCTACTGTCGAACAGACCGCCTTCTATGGTGGCATCACGCATCGACTTCAGCATCATCTGAACAAACAATGATTCAAACTGTGACGCCACCTCATCTATCGCTTCACTGGGTGCATTCCGTGCTTCAGCACGAAGCGCAGCAAGCCCTTGGAAGTCGGCATAAATTGGTGAAGTCCCAACACTCATAACAACAATACTCGTTCCAGCTAGATCACTATCAACTGAGCGTGTAGTGCACCTACCCGCTCCAGTGCTTCAAGAATCGCCACTAAATCACCCGGTGCCGCCCCTACTTTATTAACCGCTGTTACTAAATCATTCAGTGTCACTCCCGCATCAAAGACAAACATGCTGTTGGCTTCTTCCTCAATAGCCACCTCAGAGTCTGGTGTGACCACGGTTCTTCCACGACGGGCAAAAGGCGCGGGCTGGCTGGCCTCATAGTTTTCTGAAATAGTGACGGTCAGGCTACCGTGGGCTACTGCTGCTGGATCTAGGCGAACCTGGCTACCAATCACTACCGTGCCGGTGCGAGAGTTAATAATGACCCTCGCTGCTGCCAAGCCGGGATCCACTAACAAGTTTTCAACGACCGAGACAAAGGCAACTTTCTCCGCCGGACTGGCAGGGGACCTGATTTCGATGGAAGCGCTATCAATTGGACGCGCCACACCCTGCCCCAAGCTGTCATTGATACTGGTTGCAACTCGTAGCGCAGTTGTAAAGTCAGGTGAATTCAGATTCATCACCAACCGTGGATCACTGCCAAATGGGTTAGGAACCTCTCTTTCAACCGTGGCACCATTGGGAATACGACCAGCACTGGGCACATTAACAGTCACACTGGAACCATCAGCACCATCTGCGCCAAAACCACTGACAATTAAATTACCTTGTGCCAATGCATAGGTTTGACCATCAACACCCTTGAGTGGCGTCATCAACAGCGAACCACCTCGTAAGCTTTTGGCATTACCCAAGGATGACACGGTGATATCAATGGTCTGCCCTGGCTTGGAAAAAGCAGGTAAGTCTGCATGCACCATCACTGCCGCCACATTTTTCAGCTGTGGTTTCACGTTGGCGGGCATTGTCACCCCGAGCTTTGCCAGCATGCTCTTCAAGCTTTGAATGGTAAAAGGCGTCTGAGTGGTCTGGTCACCCGAGCCATCTAACCCGACCACTAAACCATAACCCACCAATTGGTTGCTGCGCACACCATTGATGGAGGCAATATCCTTGATCCGCTCTGCCAATGCTACGTTAGCCATCAGCGGTCCCATGACGAGAGCGAGCACAGAAACTGCTGCTGTCATTCTACGATTAAATCTCATCATATCTATCCCTAACATATCGTCAGCACCCCTAGAATGGCCACAGCGGGCTCATGAAGAACCGTGACAACCAACCCACCATATTGACCTCAGCCGTGGCACCTGTGCCTCCGTAAGAAATACGAGCATCAGCCACCTGAGTAGAAAGAATGGTGTTGTTTGAGGAAATATCTACTGGGCGAACAATGCCCCGTAGACGGATGTATTCATTACCCTGATTAATATGTATCCACTTCTCTCCCTGTACATATAAATTGCCACCCGGCAGCACTCTGGCAACGGTCACAGTAATACTGCCTTGAAGGCTATTACTTTGGTTACTCGAGCTATCACCTTCAAAGGCACTTTCCGAGGACAAATCAAAGCCGAGATCAAGGTCGGTGCCAATGCCATCTGCACCCGCACCCCAGATTGGATTATTAATTACAGTAGAGTTGCTCTTATCAAGGCTGGTATCACTATTTTTGGCGGCATCTGTGGCCTCCGACAAAATGACGGTAACAATATCGCCCACCTGCCGAGCCTTGGTATCTTCAAACAGGCTCACATTCTGGCTAGCCATATAAATAGAACCCGAAGGGGCCTTGGTCTGCTCAACAGGGTCGGCAGTAAACTCTACCGGCGCATAATCCGGGTGGCTTTCCTCAGGCATACCACTACAGCCCACCAGTAACATGAGTGGCCCCGCTATGGTCAAAAAGTTAAGTACCCGTTTCATCTGCATCACCTAGAGGTTGTTAGCCACATACTGCAACATTTGATCTGCGGTGGAGATCGCCTTGGAATTCATCTCATAGGCTCGCTGTGTTTCGATCATATTGACCAACTCTTCCACCACATTCACGTTAGAGCTTTCCACAAAGCCCTGCATCACCGTACCCAAACCATTGAGGCCAGGATTACCCGTCTGAGGAGAGCCACTGGCATTCGACTCAAGAAAGAGATTTTCACCAACCGCCTGCAGCCCCGCAGGATTAACAAAGTCTGCCAATTGCACCGTACCCACCTGACTCACAGAAGAAGACCCAGGTTGACGAACTGACACCGTGCCATCGGTACCGATATTCACCGACAGAGCATTTTCAGGAAGCGTGATTGAGGGTTGCAACACATAGCCACCCGAGGTGACTACCTGACCCTGATCATCCACCTGGAACGAACCATCGCGAGTGTAGGCTTCGGTGCCATCCGGCATGAGTATTTGAAAAAAACCGCGGCCCTGAACAGCCATATCTAACAGGTTTTCAGTTCGCACCAGATTGCCCTGAGTAAACAGTTTTTCAGTCGCTACCGTGCGAACCCCCGTACCCAGCTGCAACCCAGAAGGCAGCTGTGTATCCTGGGAAGATTGAGCGCCCACCTGGCGAACATTCTGATAGAGCAAGTCTTCAAAAATAGCCCTACTTCGCTTGTACCCGGTAGTACCCGAGTTAGCCAAGTTGTTTGCGATAGTAGACATTTTTGTCTGCTGTGCATCCAGCCCAGTTTTAGCGATCCATAATGCCTGGTTCATACCTCTGCTCCTCTGCTCAATCTCATCAGCTTAATCTCATCAGTTCTGCCGATGAGCTATCAAGTTTCTCTGCGGTTTTCATCATTTTGACGTGGGTCTCAAACTGCCGAGCTAGCTCGATCATTCGTACCATGGACTCCACCGGATTTACATTGCTCGACTCCAGTGATTTTGAAATCAGCCCCACACCAGCATCGGGTATCGCTGGCTCACCACCTTTTATCTGCACAAGACCCTGGCGATTTTTAGCCAGTAGTGATGTATCAGGGTTAACCAGCTTAATCCGATCTATCACCGCCAAAGTGTTCGGATCTTCACCCAACGGCACAATTGAGATCGTGCCATCAGCACCGATTGCAATCTCAGAAAACGGTGGTAGTGCGATAGGGCCGGCATTACCAATCAAAGGCTGCCCCACACCATTGAGCACCTGACCCAGCTCATCGACCCGTAAATCGCCACGCCGACTATAGGCTTCAGTGCCGTCAGGGGCCTGCACTGCCATCCAGCCTGAGCCCTTGATAGCAACATCCAAATCTCGGCCTGTGGCGTTAATCATTCCTTCCCGAAAGTCCACACCTCTACCTTTCATTCCTGCAACGGCCCTGCTCTCAAATCCCTCACCCGATAAATAGGCACTCTGAGCCGTGACCAAATCAGCACGAAAACCCGTGGTGGAGGCATTGGCCAGATTATGGGTATTAACAGCTTGAGCGAGCATCGTTTCTCTTGCTCCAGACGCTGCTACGTATAGAAGGTGATCCATTACTTATGCCTCAGTCTATTAGCGCAGGTTGATGATCGTCTGGGTGATAGCATCTTCCGCTTGAATCACTTGGGCATTGGCCTGAAAGTTACGCTGAGCCACGATCATATTGACCAGCTGCTCAGTGATTTCCACGTTAGAATCCTCCAATGCACCGGATTGAAGGACACCCAAGCCAGAAGTACCCGGTGCACCCAATGTAGCGGAGCCGGATGAAAAGGTTTCAGACCAGTTAGTGTCACCCAGCGATTGCAAACCATTGGGGTTAGTAAACCCAGCAACAGAAATCTGACCCAGAGCCCGAGCTTGGCCATTGGTGTAACGAGCATAAGCCACACCGGTGTCATCAATATCCAGACCCCGCAACTGCCCCGTGGTAAACCCATCCTGCGAAATAGCACTAACAGCAAAGTCAGAACCAAATTGAGTACTCCTTGACAACGACACCGTAAAATCCTGCGGGCTGGCACCGGAGGGAACACCTGCACTATTCAATGGGTCCCAGCCGGTAATGCTAACTTCAACTGGCAAGGTTACAGGATCAAACTGACCATTGGACTGGAAGGTGAGCGTATCTGCACTCGAGGTGGTCACACCATCCACCGTTGTGTGAACCTCCCACTCATTCGGGTTCGCAGTTTTCACGTAATACATACTCATCACATGAGAATTACCCAAGCCATCATAAATAGTCGTGGAGGTCGTCGCATTATAAGAGTCTGGGGAGGGGTATATTGGCGGCGTAGCAAAGGCATCAAAGGGGCCACCAAAGGAAACCATAGGTGCCGTCTCACGCGAATCAAGATTCGCCGTAACATCCGCCGCCCCGGTAGGATTCGGATCAATCAATGACGTATCTATCTGTAGATCGCCCAACTGGCCAGTGATATCGCCCGTGTTGCTCACCTGGAATGCCTGCAAGCGATACCCCTCGTTGTTGACAATAAAGCCTTCTCGATCCACCTGAAAATTACCTGCTCTGGTGTACAGTGCAGCACCCTCATCACTCAGCTGGAAAAAACCATTGCCGCTGATCGCCAAATCGAGTGCATTGTTGGTGAAACTGATATTACCCTGAGTAAACTCCTGGGTAACACTTGCTAGGGTTACCCCTTTACCGATGGCGTTACCTCCGGCACCTAACAAGCTGGTTGCATAGACATCAGCAAACTCCGCACGGGATGCTTTAAACCCCGTTGTGGAGCTGTTCGCAATATTATTGCTGATCACTCCGAGGTCTGCCGTTGCTGCATTGAGTCCTGATACTGCGGTATCGAATGCCATAACCTTCTCTCCTAACTACTTAATAATGTTATTTATAAAAAACTTTTAACGCCGGACATGCCCACTTGAGCACCACCCGCCAAATTCAGTAATACACCCGTCCCCGCCCGATCTACGGTGACGGATTCAACCTGACTATGGGTATACACCGATGCTGCCTGATTCTGCCCGCCCATCAGGGCTTCAGCACTGATGCGGTACTGCCCTGGTAGCAACCGGTTGCCAGCTGCATCGGTACCATCCCACTGTACTTTTAGATCTCCTGCCGAAGCCGGACCCAGCGCTTGGCTATGCACCAATCGGCCGCTCATATTCTGAACATAAAGCGTCACACCGTCTGCATTTTGCGGAAGGTCTATGGTGGCATCGAGGGTCTTGTCAGCCCTTAGCACACCCATATTGGAATCTGTCATCACCTGGCGACCAACTAGGCCTGCTGCCTCCAAAGCTTGGTTGGAATACAACACTGACGACAAGTTATCGACCCCCTCTTGCACACCCTGAATGCCAGAAACGGTGCCAAACTGAGCCACCTGTGTCAGCATTTGCATATTATCCATAGGCTTGGTGGGGTCCTGATTTTTCAGTTGCGCCACCATTAGCGTCATAAAGTCTTCCTGCCCTAACTCATTGGGGTTGTTTTTGGTCGGCGTCGTCGTTAACGTCGACGGGAACAGCTCTGAAATATTTGTGGTTGATTCCATGGTTATCTCCTATCAGTTAACGACCCATATTCAGGGTGCGCATAATGAGTTGCTTGGTGGTATTCATTGCTTCAACACTGCTCTGGTAAGAGCGGGAGGCAGAGATCATGTTGGCCATCTCTTCCACCGAATTCACATTGGACATGTAGATGTAACCCTCTTGATCCGCCAGAGGATGAGTGGGTGAAAATTCTTTACGCGGTGCCAATTGGCTCTCAACCATGCCATCGATCCGTACGCCTACCGCACCCCGACCACCCATGGCTGAATCCATAGCAGAAGAAAATACTGGATACCTGGCACGGTAAGCTTCTTCTTCACTGCTACTAACCACTTCAGCGTTCGCCAAATTACTGGAAATAGCATTTAACCGGACACTCTGTGCCGACAAGGCTGTTCCAGAAATATCGAATACATTAAACAAACTCACGATTATTCTCCCCTCAACGCCAGCAGCGTCGATTTAATACGGCCATCCAGAAAGTTCAGACTGGCCTGATAGCGAATGGCGTTTTCCATAAATTCAGAATGCTCACGATCAGTTTCCACCGTATTTCCATCCATTGAAGGCTGCGAGGGAATGCGGTAGCGCACAGCTTGGCTTTCTCCACCAATTGCTATATGTGACCCATGAGCATGTTGTAGACCACGTCGTTCACCTCGCGCCATAGCAAGCGCATCTCCAAAATCCACATCCCTCGCCTTGTAACCCGGTGTGTCAGCATTCGCCAAATTTGCGGCGATCAGCTCAGTCCGCTGCGACCGTACGGACAACACCTGAGGGGAAACGCCAAACAACCGATCAATCATATTCATAACAAAGCTCCTTATACCTACACCTATACACAATGCATGCCAATAATAATATTTACTTTATTATCATATGGTTATACATATCTTTATGGTTTTTTATAAGGGGAAAAGCGGCAATATATCTCCTCAACGGCAACCATTGCCGCCACCCTGCCTACAAAAAAATCTGACTGGCACGAAAAATGCAGAATTTCAATGAAATGAATATTTTGGACAGATAATGACAATTTTTTGGCATCGACTATCGCTATTGGGACTGCTGCTACTAACTGCGTGCTTTGCCGTGGCTACCCTTTCCGATGGCGATTCAATCCAACCCCTGAGCACCATTGCAGATGCGGTGGTTGTAGCAAGCACAGAACAAGCACGGCAACACGGCTACGAGAACGTCAATGTTGAAGTTCGCCCTCTGGACAGCCGCCTAAGACTGCCACAATGTGCCAACGCGCTGTCAGCGTTTACACCGCCGGGGAGCGGGGCTCTGGGTGCCCTTAGCGTAGGTGTCCGGTGTACTGGGGATAAGCCTTGGACAATTTATGTTCGCGCCAACGTCAGTGCACAAATGTCTATTCCAGTCCTGACAAGAACACTACCCCGTCACGCACTAATTACCGAGAGCGATATTGAGTGGGTTAACCGGCCCCAGCAATCGTCGTCTCAAGACATCATTTATGACCTTGATCAGATCGTCGGTATGGAGTTAACAAGGTCCCTAGGCGCAGGCTCTCCGATCAAGTCGAATCAACTGCGACGACCCAAAGTTGTCGCTAGAGGCCAGCAAATCATATTAATAGCCGGCAGTGAAAGTCTGGAAGTAAGAATGCAGGGTAAGGCACTAAGGGATGCCGTGGCAGGCGAGAGAGTCAAGGTCACCAATCTCAGTTCTGGTCAGCAAGTTGAGGGTATTGCCAATACCGATGGAACGGTGAGCGTGCAATAATAACCACCAAAATGGCTAAAGGTTTTTGACCATCTGCCGATACTAATAACAGGCTATGCAATCCTTATGAGCACGATAGAGAACACAATGAACATCAAAATCCCGAGAACAGACCTGAACCAGGGTTCCCAGCGTGCGAACTCCGTATCAGATAAGTCTCGTGTCGATTCGACACAGAACCAGAGCACCTCGGATGTCAGTGGAGATACGATAACCTTTACCAATACCGCTGCGGAAATGCTCAAACTTGAGGACAGCCTGGCCAACCTACCCGATATCGACAACAGTCGCGTTGCTGCCATCAAGGCATCCATTGCCGATGGCAGCTATCAGGTCGACCCTGAGAAGATCGTCGACAGCTTGTTGAATATCGAAAAAGATCTCCACTGAGACAATGACCGTCGGACAACAGCTCGCCTCATTGTTAAACCATGAAATAGCCTGCCTCGAACAGCTACTGGCTATTCTCGACCGAGAGTTTGAATCTCTCACCTCTTCTGATATCAGTGCTATTGAAGCCGCCACTAATGACAAGAATTTAGCGTTAGCCCGTCAGGGTAAGTCAACATTAACTCGCCAGCAATTTGTTACATCATCCTCATATGAGGACTCCGATAAAGGGCTGCAACAACTAATAACCACCTGCGACAACCACACTGAATTAGCGACAATATATGCTCAGCTAACCTCACTGGCCCGACAGTGTCATAGCACCAATCGCACTAATGGACGGCTCATTTTACAAAAACAGGAACAGACTCGCAGCGCATTGAATATCATCCGCCAGGCTGACAACAATCCCTCCACCTATTCAGACCAAGGGGGTTCCATCACCAACCCATCTACCCGCTCACTGGGAAAGGCTTGACCATAAATGCAGCCAAATGATCGTGTCTAACAGCCTGGAGGTGATGGAATCGATCGATGCGGTCACTTCCACTCTGGAAACATTTCGTGACATACGAAGTCCGCTGTCTATCAGCACCCCCAGAACCAAAGAAGTCTTCACCTCCTACATTCTCAAAATTGAACATACTCGACTACACATTGACCAGCTGATACCAAAAACAGGTAATGCGCTGCTACAACCAGGGCAACCACTGGATATTCACATCACTCACAAAGGCATTGCCTACCTATTTCGATCAAATCACATTATTCAATCGGTAGACCGCTCAAACTTACCTTTCCACGAGATATCTTTACCCACTCAAGTTCAATATCTTGAAAAAAGGTCGAGCTACCGCATCCACCTTAAATGGACAGAAAGCCCAACCGTTCGGGTCTTCACTTCAGAGGATAATTCCTGTCAGGCATTGCTTGAAAACATCTCAAATACTGGAGCCTGCATCCGCCTTCAAGACAGCCACACACCACTTGAAATCAACGGATTCATTGACTGCGAAATACTACTAAAAAACATGGAACCCCTACGGTGCAAAGCCATCATCAGGCGCCTCCAACACCTTCCAAAAGCCAAGGAAATCAAAGTGGGGGTGGAATTCTGGCAACTCCCTACCGCTGCCACCAGAAAACTCCACAAAGTATTAATGAAATTACAGCGACGCAACATTCGAACTGACTTAACAATCTAACCAAACAGCGTCAATTTTTTAGCCAGCCCACCAAACTCATCAAGCCAGGCAGCCCAACCCGTCATTAATTTGTCACCCAGGATAAATTCCGTTAATAATTCCGCTAACATTCAGTAAATGTGGCCAAAATATGCTGTCTGCGCTTTGGCATACTACTTGCAATAATTTTGGTAAGTGTCCGAAATACAAGAAAATTCATTATGAAAAAAGTTGCGTCAATTAAATCTGCCAATATAGCCACCAAAAATCTGTCCATCGAATCCAACAACGGCCAGGACAATCTATTACGACTGACAGAAGGGAGTCTCCTGCAATTGCATCAGCGACTGCAAGGAACACTTAACACTGGCACCCTTATCAATCGCTTCTTTAGTTGGTTAAGCGAACAACAATTGGCAGGCGGGGTTGAATACATTCATCCCGATGAAAACCTTGCACTATCCGCTGGTACTAAAAAACACCACCAAGCACACTATGTATTACGTTTGGAGCAACATTATCTCGGCGAAATCACCATCACCAGCCAAAAGCGCTTCATTGAACAGGGACTGTTTACCCAAGAACAAAGCATAGGTGTTCTGATTCATTATTTGAAAAACTCTATCGCTCATCAGGCCCTGGAAAAAGTCGCTTTCCAC